>JBDHWA010000232.1:0-4189 GCA_039809945.1 Dehalococcoidia bacterium
GTCGAAGATGGCTGTCGCTGGCTTGGCGACATCGTGCAGGAGGGTCGCCAGCCGCGAGAGTGCGAGCAGCGGCACACCATCGAGCTCGCCCACGAAGCTCGCTTCGAAGTCGAGCCAGGAGACCTCGGCGCGGAGTTCGGCGCCCTCAGGTGTTTCGCCGGAGGCAGCGTCGAACGCCCCAACGGCCGACAGGTTGTGTTCGAGCACGTCGTAGTAGTGCAGTTCCGGCTGCTTGAACGCGCGGCCCGCATCCAGTTCGGGGATGAGCCGGCAGAGTTCGCCGCGCCGGTCGAGGTCGCGCAGTTCCGGGAGGGCTGCGGGGGCCGTCAGGGCCCTCATCAGGCTGGTTGGGAGTGCCACGCCAGACAGACTACAGGCGCGCCCGTTGGCGCGCCTGTGCTGGATTCGGGACGATGCGAGGCGCTGTTACGCCCGGGGGTGAGCCTTGTCGTACTCGCGGCGCTTCTGGTCGCCGGTGAGGTGCGTGTAGATCTGCGTGGTCGAAATGCTGGCGTGGCCGAGAGCGTCCTGTACATTACGGAGCGGCATGCCACCCGAGAGCATGTGCGTCGCGAAGGTGTGGCGCAGCGTGTGCGGCGTGATCGCCTTGTCGAGGTGGGCGTCCTTCGCATAGTTCTTCAGGATCAGCCAGAAGCCCTGGCGCGTGAGGCGCTCGCCGCGGCGGTTCACGAACAGCGCCGGCTCGCGGCGGTTTCGAACCAACCGTGGCCGCACGTGGAAGATGTACTGCCGGAGTTCGTCGACCGGCCGCTGGTAGAGCGGGAGGACCCGCTCGCGGTCACCCTTGCCGACGCAGCGCACCGTCACGGGGTCACTTTCGAGGGCGATGTCCGTCACGTCGAGGGAGACGAGCTCCGTGACGCGCAGGCCGGTCGCATAAAGCAGTTCCAGCATGGCCTTGTCGCGCCGGGCTTCCGGGGTGTTCCGGCGGGCCGGCTGCTCAAGCAGTTCGTCCACTTCCTCAACGGTGAGGGCGCGGGGAAGCGTCTTCCCAACCTGGGGTGACTTCAGTTGTTCGGTCGGGTCGCCATCGACCAGGCCATCGGCCGAAAGGAAGCCGTAGAACGACTTCACAGCGGCCACTTTCCGGGCGACGGTGGCGTCCTTGTACTTCGCCACAACCCGGAGGTGCTCGACGTAAGCGACGATCAGGTCATGCGTGATGCCGTCGATGGTCCGCCCCGGCGAGCGCTCGGCGATGAACGCAAGGAACTGGTTGAGGTCGTTGCGGTAGGCTGCGATGGTGTTGCTGGAGGCGTTCTTTTCGACCGCCAAAAAATTCAAAAACTGACCTATGCGCTCGTCTGACACGTCGCTTAACCTCGGTGCATAACGATGGTAACTCAGGGGCGGCGCCATGATAGTCAGGGCGCTCGCGGCCTGTCCATGGAAATCTGACCGATCTTTGTGAAGATCCCGACGTTGAAACAGGCCGGCAACAATATCACGGACAAGCATGGCGCGAAGCTGCCGGGTTTCCTCATGTTCGCGTCATAACATGTTGCCGTCTTTTCCCGGTTTCCGGCGATGATTTACCCCGGCAGCCGAATCTGCGGCTCGCCCGGGGCCGGGATCTTCGCCTGCCGGGCCGCCAACTTACCGAATGGTAAGCTGTGGATGACTCGATAACGCATGGAGCGCACAACAGTGGTTTCGTTCGAACTTTCTGAAGAAGAACGCATGGTGCAGCAGGTGGCCCATGACTTCGCCCGCAAGGAGATCCGCCCGGTCGCGGCCTACTACGACGAACGCGAAGAAGTCCCCTATGACCTCATCAAGAAGGCCGCCGGCCTCGGGTTTGGGGTCTCAAAGGCCGGGTCGGTCCTGGACGGCGCGGCTTCGTCGCTTATTCCCAGCATCCTCAGCGAGGAACTCGCCTGGGGATGCGCAGGTATCGCCCTCGCGATTAACAGTTCCGGCCTCGCCGGCGCCGCCATCATGGCCACCGCAAGCCCCGAGCAGCGCGAGGAGTGGATGGCCCGCATCTCCTCGGACGCGAACGAGGTCCACCTCGGGGCCATGTGCCTGACCGAGCCCGACGCCGGCTCGGATGTCTCGAATATCCAGACCACGGCCACCCGCGACGGCGATGACTACATCCTGAATGGCGAGAAGCAGTTCATCACGAACGGGAACATCGCTGATGTCCATGTCGTCTTCGCGACGGAAGACCGTTCGAAGGGCTGGGGAGGCATCGGCGCCTATGTGGTGCCGAAGGGAACCCCCGGCCTCGAAGAAGGCACGACGTGGAAAAAGATGGGCATCCGCGCCAGCCACACGGCGAACGTGGTCTTCAATGACTGCCGCATCCCGGCCGTGAACAAGCTCGGCGCACCGAGCACGCCCGGCGGTTCGGCTGGCCCCGGCGCGCTCGGCGCCTTGATGACACTCGAACGCACGCGACCCGTGGTCGGCGCCTACGCCCTCGGCATCGGACGTGCCGCGTACGAATACGCCCTCGACTACGCGAAGGAGCGCGTCCAGTTCGGCCGTTCGATCATGAAGAACCAGGGTGTGAGCTTCATGCTGGCAGACATGGCGATGGCCGTTGATTCGGCCCGGATGATGGTCTGGCGGGCCGCGTGGATGGCCGGCGCCAACGTCCCCTACCTCCAGGCCGAAGGTTCGATGGCCAAGTGCTTCGCCAGCGATATGGCCATGAAGGTCACGGTCGACGCCGTCCAGGTCCTCGGCGGGCAGGGCTACATGCGCGAACACCCGGTCGAAAAGTGGGTGCGCGATGCCAAGATCTTCCAGATCTTCGAAGGCACCAACCAGATTCAGCGAATGGTCATCGGCCGGGCCCTCGAAGCCTCGCCGAAGCGGGGATAGACCCGGGCGCGGAGCGACGGGCCGGCTAGCCGAGCCCGCCGTTGAGCATGCAGTAGACCATCGATGGGTCACCCGGGAGGTCCGGTCCGAGGGCCATGCGGGCGTCAAACGGCGTCACCTCGAAGCCGAGGCCCTGCCAGAGCGCGGAATGCTGCGGGTGGCCGATGGTCGCGATCGTTCCCGGCTCGCTGCGGGCCGCCAGGGCGCGCGCCAGCCGCTCGGCCGCGCCTGGCGAGGCTGCAACCACCGGACCGATCCGGTTCGCGAACCGCAGGCCATAGCCGGCGATTGAACCGCCCTCACGGAGGAGGAGGGCCTCCCGGAAGCTCCCGGTTGTGGTCAGTTCCCGGAAGATCGGCGTCCGTGCCATTCCAGTCGCCGCGGTGTCGAGCGCCGCGACCTCAGGCCAGTCGCCGGGCTGCAGGGCCTCGATACCCGTCTCGTCCCCACGAGAGGGCGGCGTCGCCAGCGTGCTCCCAACTGACAGCCAGCGCACGCGGAATCCGGCTTGCTCGTACAGGGGCCGCCCCTCCTCCGTGGCCTCCAGCTGGATGCTGGTGTGTCCGTTCTGCTGCAGCCAGGCGATCAGTTCGTTGAAGATGCGGCGTCCCATGCCTCGCCGTTTGTGCTCTGGGCGGACCACCATGTTGCAGATGAAGCCCCCCGGCGCCATCACCGCGGCGCCGCCCATCGCTGCCAGCCGGCCCGATTCGTCGCGCAGGGCAAGCACCCGGCCACCGGTACGCAGCATCGGTCCAATGGTCCATGACCCGGGAGCCCAGTCGATCGAAGCGCGAAGCTCATCGATCTCGTTAAGGTGGGCTGCCGAAGGCGTCAGGTCACAGGCTGCGAAGTCGTGCTGCATCCTTCGGAGCCTACAGGGAAGACCCGCCCTGCATCGAGTCCTACTCGATCGCTTCCAGCCGCCGCTTGAGCGCCGCCAGGAAGCCGCCGGCCTCGAACCCGTCCAGCGCACGGTGGTCGAAACTCAGGCAGACGTTCATCATCGAGCGCACCGCAATGGCGTCGTTCGCCATCACCACCGGCCGCTTGACCGCCCGCTCCATCGTCACAATCGCTACCTGGGGAACGTTCACGATTGGCTTGGAGGCGATGGAGCCGAAGGAACCGGTGTTGTTCACCGTGAACGTCCCGCCGTCGATGTCCTCGAGCCGGAGCTTGCGCGCGTGCGCCCGCCGCGTCAGGTCGTCGAACCGCTTGGCCAGCCCGAAGATGCTGAGGTCGCCCGCGTCGCGCACGACCGGCGTCACGAGCCCGGTCTCGGTCGCGACGGCAATGGCCACGTTGAGTGCAGCGTAGTGGCGGAGTTCGCCGC
>JBDHWA010000233.1:0-4186 GCA_039809945.1 Dehalococcoidia bacterium
ATGCTCGACACGCCCATTGACTACGAAGCGGTCAGCGAGCGCGGCGGCATCCTCGGCCACGGCGGCGTCGTCGTCTTCGATGACACGGTGGACATGGCCCGCCAGGCCCGCTTCGCGATGGAGTTCTGCGCCATCGAAAGCTGCGGCAAGTGCACACCCTGCCGCATCGGCTCCACCCGCGGAGCTGAGGTCATTGACCGCATCATCGCCAACGAAGAGCGGACCATGAACTTCGCACTGCTGGATGACCTGCTGGAGGTCATGCGCGACGGCTCGCTCTGCGGGCTCGGGGGCCTCACGCCCCTGCCGGTTTCCAGCGCCCTCCGCCACTTCCCGGAGGACTTCGCCCGAACTGCCCGTCACGAGGGGGTCACGCCATGACACTGGTCCAGGAAATCGACTACGGGACGCCGAAGAAGACCGCCGCCGAGAGCGTCACCCTCGAAATCAACGGCCGCCCGGTAACGGTGCCCGCGGGCACGTCGGTCATGCGCGCGGCGATGGAATCGGGCGTGACCGTGCCGCGCCTCTGCGCCACGGACAGCCTCGAACCATTCGGCTCCTGCCGCCTCTGCCTGGTCGAAATCGAAGGACGCAAGGGCACACCGGCCTCGTGCACCACACCCGCCGAAGCCGGCATGAAGGTCACCACCCAATCGCCGCGGCTGGCGAACCTGCGCCGGAACGTGATGGAGCTGTACATCTCGGACCACCCGCTGGACTGCCTGACCTGCCCGGCGAACGGGAACTGCGAACTGCAGGACATGGCGGGCGCCGTCGGCCTGCGCGAAGTGCGCTACGGCTACGAGGGCGCGAACCACTTCCACGAAGCGTCCGACGAATCAAACCCGTACTTCACCTTCGACCCGACGAAGTGCATCGTCTGCTCCCGCTGCGTACGCGCCTGCGAGGAGACGCAGGGCACCTTCGCCCTGACCGTGAAGGGCCGCGGCTTCGCCTCGCGCATCGCCCCCGGCGACATGCTCTTCCTCGACTCCGAGTGCGTCTCCTGCGGCTCGTGCGTGCAGGCCTGCCCGACCGCCTCGCTGACGGAGAAGACGATCATCGAGATGGGCCAGCCGACCGACAGCGTGGTCACGACCTGCGCCTACTGCGGCGTCGGCTGTTCGTTCAAGGCGGAGATGCAGGGCGGCGAGGTCATCCGGATGATGCCCTACAAGGACGGCCGCGCGAACCACGGGCACTCCTGCGTGAAGGGCCGCTTCGCCTGGGGATACACCACCCACAAGGACCGCATCCTCTCGCCAATGGTGCGCGAAAAGATCACCGACCCCTGGCGCGAAGTCTCGTGGGAGGAGGCGATCGCCTATGCCGCCGGCGAGTTCAAGCGCATCCAGGCTGCCTACGGCGCCGACTCCATTGGCGGCATCACGTCCTCGCGCTGTACGAACGAGGAGACCTTCCTCGTCCAGAAGATGGTGCGCGCGGGCTTCGGCAACAACAACATCGATAACTGCGCGCGCGTCTGCCATTCACCGACGGGCTACGGGCTAAAGACCACCTTCGGCACCTCGGCCGGCACGCAAGACTTCGACTCGGTCGAGCAGGCCGACGTGATCGTCGTTATCGGCGCGAACCCAACCGACGCCCACCCGGTATTCGCCGCCCAGATGAAGCGCCGCCTCCGCGCGGGTGCGGGCCTCGTCGTGATCGACCCGCGGCGGATCGACCTCGTGCAGCAACCGCACGTCCAGGCGAAACACCACCTCGCGCTGAAGCCGGGCACGAATGTGGCCATCATCAACGCCCTCGCCCACGTCGTCGTGACCGAGGGGTTGGTCGACGAGGCGTTCGTCGCGGCCCGTTGTGATGTGGCCACCTTCGAACGCTGGCGCAGCTTCGTGCGCGAAGAACGCAACTCGCCGGAAGCGGTCGAAGCGCTCACCGGCGTGCCCGCCGCCGAGGTCCGCGCTGCGGCGAGGCTGTACGCCACGGCCGGCAACGCCGCCATCTACTACGGCCTCGGCGTCACGGAGCACAGCCAGGGTTCGACGATGGTGATGGGCATGGCCAACCTCGCGATGGCGACCGGCAACCTCGGCCGCCCCGGCGTGGGCGTCAATCCCCTGCGCGGCCAGAACAACGTCCAGGGTTCGTGCGATATGGGGTCGTTCCCGCACGAGTTCTCCGGCTACCGCCACGTGGCCGACGACAGCGTGCGCGCGATGTTCGAGGAGGTCTGGGGCGTCGCCCTCGGCGCGGAGCCGGGCCTGCGCATCCCCAACATGCTCGACGCCGCCGTCGATGGCACCTTCAAGGGCCTCTACATCCAGGGCGAAGACATCGTCCAGTCGGACCCGAACATGAAGCACGTCGCCGCCGGGCTCGCGGCGATGGAGTGCGTGGTCATCCAGGACCTCTTCCTCAACGAGACGGCGAGCTACGCGCATGTCTTCCTGCCCGGCTCCACCTTCCTCGAAAAGGACGGCACCTTCACGAACGCCGAACGGCGGATCAGCCGCGTGCGCAAGGCGGTCGCGCCGAAGGCCGGGTACGCCGACTGGGAGATCACGCAGCTGCTTTCGAACGCTATGGGCTTCGAGATGAACTACGCCCACCCGTCCGAAATCATGGACGAAATCGCCCGGCTGACGCCGACCTTCGCCGGGGTGACGTACGAGAAGCTGGACGCCCTCGGCAGCGTGCAGTGGCCCTGCAACGACAAGGCCCCCGAAGGCACACCCGTCATGCACGCCGACGGCTTCGTCCGCGGCAAGGGCCAGTTCATGATCACGGAGTTCGTCGCGACCGATGAGCGCGCGACCGACCGCTTCCC
The DNA here is from genome assembly GCA_039809945.1 of Dehalococcoidia bacterium. GTDB lineage: Bacteria > Chloroflexota > Dehalococcoidia > Tepidiformales > Tepidiformaceae > Amarobacter. Next base: position 2,798 of record JBDHWA010000233.1, read on the forward strand.
GCTGCTCCTCACGACGGGCCGCATCCTCAGCCAGTACAACGTCGGTGCGCAGACGCGGCGGACCGCGAACGTCGCCTGGTTCGACGAAGATGTGCTCGAAATCCACCCCTGGGACGCCGAGAACCGCGGCATCCGCGACGGCGACCTGGTGGAACTGGCGAGCCGCGCAGGGGCCACGACGCTCCACGCGAAGGTTTCGGCGCGCATGCAGCCCGGCGTCGTCTACACCACGTTCCACTTCCCGGGGACGGCCGTGAACGTGGTGACCACGGAGTTCGCCGACTGGGCGACAGAGTGCCCCGAGTACAAGGTGACCGCTGTGCAGGTGCGCCGCACCACCCACGAAAGCGAGTGGCAGGCCGCTCAGGAGGAGTTCCGCGAGGAGACGCGCCGCCGCAAGCGCGAAAAGGTGTAGGCGCTTCCGGCCGGCGGCGGCGTGCGCGCGCTGATAGCCCCTCTCGCGGCTTGGGCCTACCCTTAGAGGCCCAACCACCACACCTGCGAGGCTGCTATGTCCGTCCTCTCCCGGCTTGACCCCGCCGTTGCGCGCATTATCGAAAGCGAACGCGGCCGCCAGGTCGACTCCCTCGAAATGATCGCAAGCGAGAACTATGCCTCCGCGGCGGTCCTCGAAGCGACCGGCTCGGTCTTCACGAACAAGTACGCCGAGGGCTACCCGGGCAAGCGCTACTACGCCGGCAACCAGTTCAGCGATGAACTCGAAACGCTCGCCATCGACCGCGCGAAGGAACTCTTCGGGGTCGACCACGCGAACGTCCAGCCGACGAGCGGCGCCGAGGCGAACATGGCTGTCTACCAGGCGTTCGTGAACCCCGGAGACACCATCATGGGGATGGAGCTGAGCCAGGGGGGCCACCTCACCCACGGCTCACCGGTGAACTACAGCGGCCGCCTCTACAACTTCGTGCCCTACACCGTGGACCGCGAAAGCGAAGTCATCGACATGGAGCAGGTGCGGCGGCTGGCGATGGAGAATCGCCCGCGGATCATCGTCGCCGGCGCGACAGCCTACCCGCGAGCGATCGACTTCGCGGCGTTCGGCGAAATTGCCCGCGAGTCCGGGGCGCTCCTCATGGTCGACATGTCGCACATTGCCGGGCTGGTGGCCGGCGGCGCCCATGCCACTCCCGCGGGCCACGCCGATGTCATCACGACGACCACCCACAAGACGCTGCGCGGACCGCGCGGGGCGCTCGCGCTGTGCAAGGCCGAGCATGCCGACACCCTCGACCGGGGGGTGTTCCCAGGCACCCAGGGCGGGCCGCACCTGCACAGCATCGCGGCCAAGGCGGTCGCCTTCGCCGAAGCGCTGAAGCCGGAGTTCAAGACCTACGCCCGCCAGATCGTGGCGAATGCGGCGGCGCTGTC
>JBDHWA010000234.1:0-4160 GCA_039809945.1 Dehalococcoidia bacterium
CGCGGCATTCGCAAGAGCACCGGCGGCGCGCAGAAGGCGCCCGGCTTCGCTTCCGAGGCCGAGGCCCTCGAGTACTTCCGCGGCCAGTATCCCGGGCAGTCCGACGCGTTCCTCCACCGCCAGGTCGGCGCTTCGCTCACGCTGGATGAGGAGAGCGGGAACCTGGTCTTCCGCTTCGACCCGGCGATCCACCAGGCCACCGGGCGGGGCGCCATCGCCGAGATCCCCTACCTCTGGGAGAGCCTCGAACACATCACCTGCCCGACGCTCGTGATCCGCGCCGAGAAGAGCAAGGTGCTCTCGAAGGAGATCGCGGACCAGATGGTCGAGCGGCTGCCGAAGGCGCGGCTGGTGGAGATTGCGGACGCGGGCCACCAGGTGCCGCTGCACCAGCCCGAGGAGTTCAGCCGCGTCATCCGGGAGTTCCTCGCCGAGTAGCGGCTACGGGATCTGCGCTTCCTTCTTGATCAACTCCATGATGTGGCGGGCCGCCTTTTCGCCGCCGTCGCGGATGAGGTGGACGCCGTCCGGGTTGCGCATCAGCTTCACCGTACCGTCATCGTCGGTGATGTAGGGGTCGTAGCCGCCGGAGGCGTTCACGAAGAGGGGCCAGAGGTCGAAGTAGCGCACCCACGGGCGCTTCGCAGCCTCTTCCCGGTAGATCTCGTTGAGCATGGCCATTTTCGCGGAGAGCACCGGCGACTCCATGATTGGCTGGCCCACCCAGATAACGAGCCGGTCGTCGGCCTTCAGCAGGTCCATCGTGCCGGCCACGCGGCGGCGGTATTCGGGCGCCCAGCCGGGGTCATCGGTCGACTGGAAGATCTTGCCGTCGGGGGTCTTGATGCCCTGCGCATCGTTCGCGCCGAACATCACGACGAACACCTCGTTCGGTGGGTTCGCCTTCACGAGGTCGTTGAAGTGGCCGGGCCAGTCGAAGAAATCGGGCCGGGTGAGGCCGCTCGACAGCTGGGAGTCCTGCACCGGCTTCATCACGCCGGATTCGGTGGCCTGGCGGACGAGCGCTTCACCGAGGATCTTCGACATCGAGTCGCCGCCCACCCAGACGCGCAGGGGGTCGGCCGCGCTGGGGGTGCGCACCAGCTGCTTCGGCTTCGAAGGGGTTGGCGTGGCGGCCGGCGTCTTCGTGCCCTTCGGCCCGGTGGTCGAGATTTCGGTGGCGCCGCTGGCCGGGGTTTCGCCGGCTTCGGCAGGCGGCAGTTCGAAGAGTGAACCGCTATCGCCGCGGCCGATGGCATCGTCGAACCAGGCGCGCGGCCGGTCGATGTAGAGCGCGTGGCTGACAACGGCAAACGGCTTCCAGATGGCCACCCAGACGTCGCGGTTGCGGCCATAGGGCTTCGATTTGGCTTCGTTTTCGAGTTCGGTGGCGTTGAGCATGAGGGCGATGAGCAGGCCCACGACGAGCACCCACATCACGCGTGCGGGCCGGTAGCCAATGCGGCCGCCCTCGATGTGCTCCTCGTCGCGGTTGGGTCTGCTTCGCGCCATGCCAACCTCAGAACTGGAAGTAGATGAACGGGGCGACGCCTTCGGGGCCGAGCGCATCGATGAGGACGAGCCCGAGGGCTAGGGTACCGGCCTGCGCGGCTGGCGCCAGCTTCGAGAAAGACACCTGCACCCGCTCCCACCAGCGCGACGGCACGAACTGGGAGGCGATGCTGCCCGCGATGACGAGGAGGAGCAGCGGCGTGACCGCTGGTGAAGCGCCCCAGCCGGTGACCATTCGCCCGAGGATCTCCCAGGCAGCGCCGAACGTCTCGGCCCGGAAGAAGATCCAGGCGAGGCAGACAACATGGAAGGTGATGAGCCAATGGAGCACCGGCGCGGCCCGCCCGAGACGGCCGGGGAAGCGTTCGCGCAGTTCCCGTTCGACCACGAGGCCGCCGCCGTGGATGGCGCCCCAGACGATGAAGGTGAACGCCGCGCCGTGCCACAGCCCGCCGAGGACCATCGTGATAAAGAGGTTGCGGTAGATGAACGCCTTCGTCCCGCGGTTGCCGCCGAGGGGGATGTAGAGGTAATCGCGCAGCCATCGAGAGAGCGTCATGTGCCAGCGCCGCCAGAAGTCCTGGAGGGAAAGCGCGCGGTATGGCGCATCGAAGTTCTGGGGGAAGCGAATGCCGAGGAGCAGCGCGCAACCGATTGCGATGTCGGTATAGCCCGAGAAGTCGGCGAAGATCTGCACGGCATAGGCGTAGACCCCGACGATGACCTCGAAGGCGCTGTGCGAACCGGGCGATGCGAACACCGGGTCGGCGATCTGCTTCGAGAGGTAACTCGAAATCACCACCTTCTTGAAGAGGCCGAAGAGGATGAGCTGGAAGGCCGGCGCAGCGTCGATGAGGCGTTTCGTGACCGGCTCGCGGATCTGCGGGGCGAACTCCGTCACGCGGACTATCGGGCCTGCTACCAGGTGGGGGAAGAACGAGAGGTAGAGGGCGAAATCGAGTGGCGACATCGGTTCGGCGATTTCGCCGCGGACGATATCGACCAGGTAGCTGATGGCGTGGAAGGTGAAAAAGGAGATAGCGATCGGGAGCGTTATCTCCTTCAGGGGGATGGGATTCCCCATGCCGAAGACGCCGAAGAGGCCGTCGAGTTCTTCGGCGAAGAAGCCGTAGTACTTGAACCAGCCGAGGGTGAACAGGTTGAGGGTGATGCCGAAGGTGAGGAGCGCACGGGCGCCCGGCGTGGGCTTGCCGGCTTCGTCGCGCATCTGGGCGAGGTCGCGGCCGATCGCCCAGTTCACCGCCGTCGAGCCGATAAGGAGGAGGACGAACTCGGGCTCCCAGAAGGCGTAGAAGAACCAGCTTGCGAGGACGAGGAAGATTCGCCAGCCGAGGTGCCACGGCCGGATGAGCCAGGCGACGGCAAACACGCACACGAAGAAGATGGCGAAATCGACTGTCGGGAAGAGCATCGGTGTCTTTGGCCGCCGCCGGCCCCGCGGAGCCGCCGTGCCCGCGGGCATTGTCCCCTGCGGCTGGCGCACGGGCGAACGTTCGTAATGGGGCGGTTACGGCCTCAGCGGAGGACGGCCGCCACCGCGGCGAGGGCCAGCCGGTGGCCGCCGGCAGGGGTGAAGTGGATGCCGTCACTCGCGCGGAGGACCTGCGGGACCCCATTTTCGTCGGGAAGGACGTCGGCGTAGGAGCCTTCGGAGTAGGAGGTCAGCGCCCAGGTATCGACGTAACGGACCCAGGAGCGTTTGGCCGCTTCGGCCTGGAACACGGCGTTGACCGGCGGGATCGCCTGCGCCAGCGCCGGGTTGTAGCCCTGCGAGGGGTCCGGGCGCATGTTCGGCTGGCCCATCCAGATGACGATGCGGCCGGGGCGGTACATCTCGTCCATCACCGCGCCGACCTTCGCGGCATAGTTTTCGTACGAACTGATCTGCATGGCGTCATTCGCGCCGACCATGAAGACGGCGACGTCCGGGTCGTAGGTGGCCATTTCGCTGGCGATGAACGGCGGCCAGTCGAAGAACCAACTGCTGACCAGCCCGGAGGAGATCTTGTAGTCGGCGGCGCGCACCGGGATTCCGCCCTGGGCGGCGGCAATCTGGTAGAAGGCCACGGTCACGAAGTAGCTGGTCGAGTCGCCGTCGCTCCAGACGCGGAGGCCTTCGAGCGAGGTGCGCACCGGCCTGGGTGTCGGCGTCGGCGTCGGGGTAGGCGTCGGTAGGGGTTCCGGCGTGCCGTCGAAGGCGAGGTCGGGCAGGCGGACGAGGGAGGTGGTTGCCGGGCTGGCGGCGCTGACGTTCGTCGGGCGGGTTTCGTTTTCGATGACGCTGAGGGCGATGGCGGCCAACCCGGAGAGCGCGACGAGACCAACACCGATGAGGTGGGTCCAGCGATTCGCCCGCGCCGTTCGTTCCAGGGCCATACCCTCCGCGGCTGTCCCCCGGCAGCCGCCACGGCCATCTTCCACCGTGCTGTCATAGCAGTCACGCCGGGATCAGACGTAGACGACGGTGACGACAAAGTCTGAGGGGTGGTTGTGGTCGCCGGTGTCGAGGAGGACGCGGCGGCCTGCGGTCATCTCGGCGGCGGCGATGTCGCGGGCGGTGGGGATGCCGGCGAGGACCTGGGCGGCTGAGCCGTCGACGCGGACGGTGGCGAGGTAGGTTCCTGAGT
>JBDHWA010000235.1:0-4141 GCA_039809945.1 Dehalococcoidia bacterium
AGGGGGTATCAGGCCTCTAGCAGGATCTCAGCCGACTCGATTTTGCTAGAACTGGCAATACCTCGCCCTATGGAGGATCGATGCGGTCAAACTTCTTTCTCGCGATCGTTATGGCCGGGTGCGTTGCCTCTGCTTGTGGTGACGCTAGCGGCCGGGAATCGCATCCGCCAACGGTCAATGATGCAAATGTCACCACCTTCGGTGTCGCCGATCCATCCGCTCGTCAGTTGGAAATGATTTCAGATGGCGCAGTCAGCTTTCAGGAGTACGAGGAGGCCTACTTAACATATATCCAATGTATGGTGGATGGCGGTATTAAGCTCCGCGAGAAGCCTCACCTCGATGCCCAAGGAAAGCACTACGAAGCTTCCTTTTCGCTCGGTACGGAGCGTGACTTAGAGGCTAATAAGCTGATTATGCAAACGTGCCAAGACCAACATCTCTTATCGGTACTTCGACTTTGGGATGCTGCTAACCTTCCTTCAGAATATCTCATCCAACAAGCGAATCAGGCAGTCGTAGATTGCCTGGATAAGCAGTCAATCAAAAAACCATTATACCTGACCATCGATGAGTTCGGTATCCTACTCGAAGCAGCAGCATCTGGGGAAGTGAGGGGTATTCCCGCGCACCTTTCCTTAGAGGACATCAAGGATGTGCTGGCGGAAGGTCGAGATGGGCCGGGGCTGTTCTCTGCGTTCCTTGCTTGCAGAAGGGAGGTTGCGCAGCAGTTTCCTGTCGGCTGGTGAAATCTCCAGCCCGCCATTGTTGCAATCTTCGCCATTCGATTCGTTCGATTGGCACCCAAGTGACGATGACCTAGCGGGCTGCTGAAGGCGCGCTGGCGGTTGGAGCAGCCACCGCGCAGGAAGCCGACGACACGCTGGGCCAGCTCCCGATCCCCGACCCGACTGGCTGGATCCCCAAACCCCTTGGACGGGATTCCCGGCGGCTCCTCTGCGCGTTATGCGAAGATCGTGTACTGTGGCTCGAAGTGCACTTTTCCGCCCGCCATCGGAGCGGGTGTATTCCCAGGAGTAAGAATGATCCGGATCCGGCTGAAGCGCATCGGTAAGAAGCGCACCCCGTTCTATCGCGTCGTTGTCGCGGACAAGCCTGACAAGCGCGACGGACGATTCATCGAGAACCTTGGCTCGTACGACCCGCACGCGAACCCGCCGTCCGTGATCATCGACACTGAGAAGGTGAAGGCATGGCTCGCCAAGGGCGCCCAGCCCTCCGAATCGGCCGAGAAGATCCTCGTCCGCGCTGGCGTGATGGAGAAGAAGACCCCCCAGCCGAAGGCGAAGCTCGAAGTGAAGCGCGCCGAGCAGGCAAAGGCCGCCGAAGCCCGCGCGAAGGTTCGTGCCGAAGAGGCCGCAAAGGCTGAGGCCGCTGCCGCGAAGGCCGCCGAAGAAGCCGCGAAGGCTGAAGCCGAAGCAGCCCCCGCTGAGGAAGCCCCCGCCGAGGAGTAACCAATGGCCGAGACGATGATGGGCGAGGTCGTCGAATACCTCGCGAAGGCCCTGGTCGATAGTCCCGATGATGTCCGCGTGAGCGAAAGCGAAGAAGACGGCCGTATCCAGGTCCGCCTCGATGTCGCCGAGGATGACTGGGGCAAGGTCATCGGCAAGGGCGGGCGCATCGCCAGCTCCATGCGCGCTCTCGTCAAAGTCGCTGCTGTGCGCGAAGACGTCCGCGTCAACCTGGAGATCGGCGACTGACCACGCCCGAACCGTCCCAGCCCGAGCGTACGCCGAAGCCGCCGCGTCCCCGGCCCGCAAATCCCCTGAGCACCCCGAAAGAACCGCGTCCCGGCTTCACCGCCGTCGGGCGCGTGCTGCGTCCGCACGCCCTTCGCGGGGAGATGCGCGTCCTCGTCTACTCACCCACCGCTCGGAACGTGCAACGCGGCCGCCCGGTCTACCTCCAGGGCGTCCGCCGCACCGTCGAACAGGCGCGCGCCGACCACGACCAGTGGATCCTCAAGCTCTCCGGCATCGGTGGGCGTGATGCAGTCGAAAGCCTCCGCGGCGAACTCCTCGAAGCCGCCGACAATGACGTCCTCCGCGACGATGACGAGTCCTACTTCGTCCACGAACTGATCGGCCTCCGCGTGGTCGTCTCCGCAGACGGCCGGGAGCTCGGCCGGGTCGTCGAAGTGCTCCAGACCGGGGCGAACGATGTTTATGTCGTTCGCGGGGATGGTGGCGAGGCCCTGGTTCCGGCCATCGCTGAAGTTATCGACCGGATCGATGTCTCGGGTGGGCTCATATCCATTACACCTTTGCCCGGACTGCTGGACGAATCGAAATAAGGAATTGAAACGCTCTATAGGCGGGGCTACACTGGCCAGCGGCCGGTGGCGGGGTGTCGAGCACCCTCGGCCGTTCACCACAACCGAATAGTTCGAGGGGGTTCGCATGTCCAAAGCGGAAATGCTCCAAATGGTCGCCGACTGTGTTCATCACTGGGTCCTGGAACCACCGCGAGGGGAGCTGACGCCGGGCCGCTGCAAGAAGTGTGGGAAAGAGCGGGAATTCACCGGAGAGACGAGCTATCGCATCGGGCGCGGGTCATCCCACCGATCCTGACGCCTGAAGGTTGACCCTTCCGCGGGCCGCTCCATACGATTGGGGCGGTTCGTTGTTATTACGGGGACGTAGCTCATCTGGGAGAGCGCAGCGTTCGCATCGCTGAGGTAAGGGGTTCGAGTCCCCTCGTCTCCACCAAAACCTGCAACACCAACGCGCGGCCTCCGGGCCGCGTTTCCATTTCCGGGGCGTTCGCTTGAACGATCTAAGCCCGCTGGAGCCACCTTCAGGCTATACATCCATCAAGAATTCATCTGTCTGAAACCCGAAGCCACCACGAATACCGGAAAGTAGGGAACAATAGGCGCCCGCGCCGCTCGCGCGCCGGTTCAGGAGGTTCCCATGGCTGAAGAACGCAACCGTGTCGTCGAATCGCTGGAACTCGCCGCCCGGATGATCGAGGCTGCCGGCAGCGGCGCAGAACTCCGTTCCGCATTGCGCGACGGGCTGAGCGGCGTGGAATTCCACTCCGACACCCTGGCGAAAGAACTGGCGAAAGACCCCGCAGACCCGCGCGCCCTCGACCCGGCACTGCGGCCACGCGCCCAGCGCGTGGAAGACGGCCTGCATGCCCTGCTCGTCACCGCGTGGGAACTGCTCACCCTCAGCGACGAAGAACTGGCGGCCACTCCGAAGCGGGCGGCACTCGTGAAGGCGCTCCGAGCCGCCGAGTCGGCCGAAACCGCGCTCGTCTTCGACCACCTGATGGCGCCGCAGGGCATCGACTAAGCGGCTGCGGCCGGTACACTCGTCCGCGTGCCCGGAATTGGGCGGCAAGGGGGGCCTGTGCCAGACGGAGCGCAAGAGGAAGCGGCCGCCCAGTTCGTTGTCGAGGAACCGGTCCTCTTCTCCGAATCCCTGATCTGGGACCTGCAGCGCCGGTACTACGAGCGGCAGGGCATCGCCGCCTGGGGCGAAGGGCGCATCCCCTTCGGGATTAGCACGAGTCCTCACATCGCAGCCGCGTACGCGCGCGTCTTCTTTGGTTTCCTGCGCGATTGGCAGGCCAACCTCGACCCTCGTGAGCCGGTTTACATCATCGAACTCGGCGCCGGGAGCGGACGGCTCGGCTTCAACTTCCTCAACGCCCTGGCCGAGTTCTACGACGCCTCGCCGCTGAAGGACATCCGGTTCACCTACGTCCTCACCGACTTCGTCGAGAGCAACGTCGCGTTCTGGGAACAGCATCCCCAGTTGCGCCCTTTCGTGGAGCAGGGGCGCCTCGACTTCGCCCGCTTCGACGCCGCGACCGACCGGACGATCCGCCTGCGCACTTCGGGCCGGGAACTGAGTCCCGGTGCCGTGGCGAACCCGGTGGTCATCTTCGCCAACTACCTGTTCGACTCCATCCCACAGGACCTCTTTTCGGTCGAAGACGGCGAGCTTTACGCGGTGACGGTCGGGCTCACGTCACCCCAGGAGGAACCGGACCGGCACGACCCAGAGGTCATCACCCGCATCGAAATGCAGTACGACCGGTTCCCGGTCGAGCCGTCGTTCTACGGCGACGAAGCCTCGGAGCGGATCCTGCGCTACTACCGCGAGGC
>JBDHWA010000236.1:0-4131 GCA_039809945.1 Dehalococcoidia bacterium
GCGATGCGGCCGTCTTCGAGCACGATGATCAGGTCGGCCGCGACGATGGTGGAGAGCCGGTGGGCGATGGCGAGCACGGTGCGGCCCTTCGTCAGGTGTTCGAGGGCGCCCTGGATCGCGCGCTCAGTCTCGCTGTCCACGCTCGACGTCGCCTCATCGAGGATGAGGATCGCCGGGTCCTTCAGCAGCGCCCGGGCGATGGCGACCCGCTGCTTTTCGCCGCCGGAGAGCCGGTAGCCGCGCTCGCCGACCACGGTGTCGTACGCGAAGGGCAGCCCGGCGATGAAATCGTGAATGTTCGCCGCCCGGGCCGCCTGTTCGATCTGGTCGTCGGTTGCCTCGGGCGTGCCGTAGCGCAGGTTCTCACGGATGCTGGCGTGAAAGAGGAACGGCTCCTGGTTGACCATGCCGATGGCCGCGCCGAGTGATTCGAGCGTGACGTCCCGGATGTCGTGGCCGTCGATGGTGATGCTCCCGCTGCGCACGTCGTACAACCGCGGCACGAGGTACGCGACCGTCGTCTTGCCAGCCCCGGAGTGCCCGACGAGCGCCGCGAAGTGCCCGGCAGGAACGTCGAAGCTGATGTGCTCGAGCGTTTGCTTGTCCTTGAGGTAGCTGAATCCGACGTCGTGGAAGGCGAGGTCGCCGCGCGGGTGGCGCAGGGCGGCGGCGCCCGGCCGGTCGACGATCTCCTGTTCCATATCCAGGTAGTCGAAGATGCGTTCGAACAGGGCGAGCGAACTGAGCACCGTGACGTGGATGTTGAGGAGCTGGCTGAACGGCCCGAACAGCCGCGTGAGCAGCGCGCCGAACGCTACGACCGTGCCGAGCGAGGATTCGCCGCCGATGATGCGGTGGCCTCCGTACCAGTAGACGATGGCCGGCGCGAGGGTGCTGAACATGCCCATCGCCATCATGAAGCCGCGGCCGACCATCGCCCGCCGGATATTCAGGCTGCGGATCCGCTTCGCGCTCTCTTCGAACCGGCCGATTTCGGCTTCCTGCCGCCCGAAGGTCTTCACCAGCAGCGCGCCGCTGACCGAGAGGGTCTCCTGCATCTGCGCTGTCAGGGTGGCGAGTTCCTCTTGCGATTCGGTCACCAGTTCGCGCTGCATGTTGCCCACGCGCCGCGCGGGGATGATGAAGATGGGAAGGAAGGCCAGGCAGAACAGCGAAAGACGCCAGTCAAGGTAGAACATCAGGCCAAGCGTGGTCGCGCAAATGATGACGTTGCCGACGACCCCGCTCAGCGTGTCGCTGACCACGCTCTGCACCGCGCCAACGTCGTTGTTCACGCGCGAAAGCACTTCGCCCGTGCGCATGGACGTGAACCAGCGCAGCGACATGCCCGTGAGGTGCCGGTAGAGCGAGCGCCGGAGGTCGAACATCACGCTCTGCCCGACGCTCTGGCTCAGGTAGGCCTGGGCCACGCCCGCCATCGAGTTCAGAGCGATGAGCACGAGCATGACGATGATGAGGATGTTCAGCTCGGAGGCGTTGCCGCCGTTCTTCAGGATCGCTTGGTCGATGATGCGCTGGGTAATGTACGCCGGCCCGAGCCCGACGACCGAGGCGAAGATGATGACCGCGATGAGCGCCGTGACCATCGTGCGGTGCGGCCGGTGAAGGGCGATGGCCCGCCGGAGCGTCGGCCATGCGGGCCGCTGAGGCCGGGCCTGCATCCTGCGCTGGCGCTCAGCACGTTCCTGCAACATTGCCATGCGCCATCCAGCCTACGCCAGCGGACAACTGGAGTCGCGGGCCTCCGCGCCCGCTTACACCGCGATGCCAATCGCCGAACGCCATTGGGCCGAACCTGGACGCCAGCGAAAGCGGGGACAGAACCCGGCGATTCCACGGCCATTTGCCAGCGCCTCGGCTTCGGCCGAAACTCGAAGCGTGGCATCCTTCGGCAACCTCGAAACCACCGTCGAACCCCTCGTCACGCTGATGCGAGAACACGACGAGATCCATGCGCTCGTCACCACCGTCCGCGAAACCGCCGAGGCCGCGGTCGAAGACCCGGACGACGAGGAACTCGGCCGGCGTTCGCTCAAGCTCTTCCGCGAACTCGACGCCTACATGGCCGAAAGCCTCGTCCTCCACATCGCGAAGGAAGAGGACGTGCTGTTCCCCGCGCTCCGCGGCTTCGGCGCCGAACTCGACCAGGTCATCGACGAAATGGTCGAACAGCACGACGAGGTGCGCCTGCGCCAGTCCATCATCGAGAAGGTGCTGGCCGCGCTGAACCACACCCACGACGACGTGGATGCTGAGCGTGCCGCCCTCGCCGCGAACCTCAAGGACGCTGGCGACCAGCCCACGCCGGAGCTGCTCGAAACCCTCTGGGATGGCGTGAAGCGCCTCGACTGGATCCTCCAGGGGCACTTCGGCGACGAGGAGGACGACCTCTTCGTGCCCGCGCTCGAACTGCTGGACGAAGCGACATGGGCCCGCCTCGACGCCGCCAGCCGCGCCATAGACCTCTGACTCCTGCCGGCCTCACCCGCCCATTTGACCAGCGCGATGCCTCACCGCCCGGGTGGTCACGGCGGCGCGCTGCGATGGCACGCTGAGCCCATCAGCCGGGAATGCCCGGCGCGAGGAGGGGCGAACCCCATGCCATCCGAAACCACAACACTCTCCCAGTTCTCCGAGGGCCTCGCCGCGGCCGTTGAACGCGCGGCTGCGTCCACCGTCGTCGTCAACGCGCGGCGGCGCTTCCCGGCCAGCGGGCTCGCCTGGAGCGCCGATGGCGTCATCCTCACCTCGGACCACGTCATCGAACGGGACGAGGTCGAGGTCTACCTGCCGGACGGTTCGAAGCACGCCGCCGCAATCGTGGGCCGCGACCCCGGCTCCGACATCGCCGTCCTGAAGATCCCCGCCAGCGGGCTGACGCCGGCCGTCCGCGCGCCCCAGGGTTCGGCGAAGGTCGGGAACCTTGCGCTGGCCGTCGGGCGGCCTTCGAGCGAAGGCCCGATGGCCTCGCTCGGCGTCATCGGCGCTGTTGGCGGGCCCTGGCGCACCTTCCGCGGCGCGGAAGTCGAGGGCTATCTGCGCTCCGATGTGACCTTCTACCCCGGCTTCTCCGGCGGCCCCCTCGCCGATGTCGAGGGCCGCGTCCTGGGGATGAACAGTTCGCGGCTCGGGCGCGGCTCTGGCCTGACGCTGCCGGTCGTCGCCCTCGAACGCATCGCCGCCGACCTGCTGAAGGGCGGCAAAGTGCGCCGCGCCTACCTCGGCATCAGCAGCCAGGTGGCGAAGCTCCCGGCGGCGCTCCAGGCGCTTGCAGGTGGCCGAGAAACGGGCCTCCTCATCGTTTCGGTCGAAGCGGGCAGTCCCGCGGATGCGGCCGGGATGCTCATCGGCGACATCCTCGTCGAGTTCGGCGGCGCGCCGATGACCGACACCGATAGCCTCCAGGGACAGCTCGGCCCGGCCCGCATCGGCCAGGAGACGCCAGCCGCAGTCGTTCGCGGCGGCGGGCTGACGAACCTCACCGTCAACGTCGGCGAACGTTCGTAAACCGGCGCTCACCAACCGTCCGAACGGGCAGGCGTGCTACGCCTGCCCGGTGCGCTAGGATGGATCAATGACGACTGCGATGCTCGAGACCCCGGTCCTGAAAGTGGCCGTCCAGGCTGCCTATCCCTCGGTGCGGGCCGGGTTGCGGGCCATGCTCGCCGCCGCGCCGGGGCTCGAACTCACCTTCGGGCTTGATGACCAGGCCGACGTTGTCGTCGCCGACCTCGAAGAGGGGGCGACCGAGGAGGAGTGGCCGGCCGGGCCGTCCGTGCTGCTCGTCGCTTCGCCGGTCGAGTTCGCGCAGATGCACATCACCGGCGACACGCCGCGCGCCTACCTCCTGAAGGAGGCCACCGCGGACGACCTCGCCGCTGCCGTCTCCGCGGTCGCGCGCGGCCTCGTCGTATTCGACCCGGCCCTCGCCACGCTGATGGCGAACCGCCCGCACGAGCAGCCGCTGCTCCTCAAGGGTTCGAAGCTGAGCGAACGCGAGGTCGAGGTGCTCGGGCTGGTGGCCGCGGGCCTGCCGAACAAGGGCATCGCCCGCGAACTCGGCATCAGCGAGCACACCGTGAAGTTCCACGTCGGCACGATTCTCGGCAA
>JBDHWA010000237.1:0-4125 GCA_039809945.1 Dehalococcoidia bacterium
TTCGCGATTTCGTTGGCCGCCAGTTCGTACGCCGCGGCGAGGGCGGTGAACGTCGCCGGGGGATCACCGGAGAGGTAGGAGGCGTCGAGGGCCTTCGTGCAGGCTTCCGCCCACGGGGTGGTCGCCGGTCCCTGCCGGCCCACCACGCTGGTCGCGCAGGTCACCCGCAGTTCGGCCTGCCGGGCCTGCACCGCCGCGAGGCTGCTGCCCGCATCGCCCTTGATCCAGAGTGCGAGGCTCGCCTGCGCCCCGAGAACCTGGACCGCGAACCGCTGGAACTGGGTGACCGTCGGGTCCGCCGAACAGGCGAGCGCGCCCAGCTTCGGGTTGGCCGCGCGGTCGGTCCCCGCTGTTTCGGCCACCTTCTTGCAGGCGGCGATCCAGCCGTCCGGGGTCTGCGCGACGGTCGCGAACGCCTGGATCCCCTGCCAGGTCGCCGGGCTGTAGGGGTCGGCCGGCGGTTCGGCCGGGAACCAGGTCGCGAGGTCCGCTTCGGGCAACGTCACCGGCGCCGGCGTCCCGACGGCCTTGAGGTAGTCCGGCGCGGTCTCCGGCGGCTGGACCATCGGCCCGACGATCGGCGCCGATCCGAACGCCGCGCCGAGGTCCGCGTGATAGCAGCGGGCCGTCCCAAGGAACGCCACGAGGATGAGCGCGAACAGCGCCTTCTTCACCACACCGTGGTTATCGGCCGGTTCGGGCCGGGACTGGAACGCGGAACGGGCCGGGGTTACTTCACCTGGCCCTCGGCCACCGCCTTCACGCTCGGCTCCATGATGTTGCGGGCTACCGGGCCCTCCCAGCGGTCGAAGATGACGCCGTTCTTGTCCACCACGTAGACCACCGGCTCGCGCAGCGAACCGTCGGGCCAGATGAGCCACTCGCGCGCCGTCGGGTTCATCAGCTTCTGGTCGAAGTTCCGCCAGATCTCGATGTGGACGAAGTCGACGCGGTCCTTGTAGGTCTCCTGCAGCGATTCGACCTCTTCGTTCACCGGTCCGCAGAAGCGCGAAGTGCAGAACGCGGGGGTCGAAAAGACGATGACGAGCGGGCGGTGATTCGCGATCGCGTCCTTGATCTTCACGTCGTGCATGTCGTTCGGCGGGTCGCCCGAGTCGATCTCGGCGATATCCTTCACGTCGGCCTTCGTCAGGTTGTCGCTCTTGATGGCGGGCATGCCCGGCGCGGCGATGTTCGGCTTCGGGTAAACCTGGAACGAGACGGTCGAAACGCCCTTCGTGCCGTCCTTCAGGGTGGCCTCGACGGCGAGGCCCCAGACGCCGGCATGGTCGAAGTTCGCCTTCACGTAGTAGCCCACCCGGTCGTCGTCCTGGCCACCGTGGACGTGGCTCTCGCCGCCGGCGTGGACGTGGACCGTCTCCTTCCCAACGCCCGGCGCGCTCTGGACCGCATCGACGCTGAAGACGGGCTTCGGGTTCGCCTGGTCGCGCAGGTCATAGAAGGTGGCGCGGGCGGTGGCCTTTCCCTCCGGCTGGTCCTTGCTGTTCGTGATGCCGAAGACGAAGTTGTTCTCGCCCACGAACCAGTCCGAACCGGCAACGACGGCGTTCACCTTGCCCACCTGGTCGGGCGGGATGTTGCGTGCGGGGTCGCTGCTCTGGGGGAACTGGGTCGGGTTCGAAGAGCCGCCGTCGCCGCCGTCGCTTCCACCACAGGCAGCGAACAGGAGGCAGGTCGCAGCCGCAGCCGCGAGGAGGAGTCGGGTCATAGGTCACCAGGGGGCCGGGCCTTCGAAGCCGCATGGCCACTGGCCAGTGTACGGTCTGGCTCCGAAATGGGACGCGCCGCGAGCGAGCCTTTCCGCGCCCTTGACTGTGAACCCGGCGCGCACAGCCCGGAGGGACTTCGGGCAGGCCCGCCGCAGTGGCGGAGCCCCGGTCTGCCATCGACAGCGCCAATTGGCGGCTGGCGGCGCCCGTCGTGTGTAATGGGTCCGTACCCCGGAAGCACGGCAATCACCGGAGGCGCTCGTGGATAACTTCCTGCACATCTTCTTCATCTGGATGCATGTCCTTGGCGTGGCCCTGTTCGTGGGCCCCCAGTTCTTTATGGCGTTCGCCTGGATCCCCGCCTCGCGTGGGATCGACGACATGCAGGTCCGCATCCGCGCGATGCGCACCATCACCCGGCGCTTCGGCTACGTCGGCGGCGCGGGCCTCGTCATGCTCTTCGTCGCCGGCGGCTACCTGATCGGCGACTGGCGGAGCTTCTACGCCGTCTCCGATGAGACCGGGTTCACGGACCTTCGCTTTGGGGTCGTCTTCATCATCAAGATGACGCTCCTGACCATCATGCTCGTCGCCCTCGGCATCCACATGTTCATCCTTGGGCCGCGGCAGATGGCCCGCCTCGAAGCGCAGGCGAACGGCGAAGCAGTCTCGGAAGCGGCGCTGCGCAAGGCCCGCCTGCAGTCGATGGCGTTCAGCATCTTCGGGCTTGTCCTGGCCCTTGCGATCATGGTCCTCGGCGCGATGCTCAACGACGTGAGCTGGAGCCTCCAGGAAGCCTGAGCCGCTATCCCGGCCAGGGTTCGATGGCACGCACGGGCGTGCGCAGGTACCGTTGGCGCGGGAGTGGAGGGGGCCCGGTGGCTTCCGCCGTCTTCAAAACGGTTGCGCGGCCGCACGAGCGGTCGCGGGTGGGTTCGACTCCCATGCACTCCCGCCAGGGGATCGAACCCGGGTCAGCGTTTACGAAGCGCGCGCGCTCTGCACGACCTCGACCGGGTCGCCCGGCAGCATCCCGGATGGCTTTCGCCCGATGCCGGTCGCCTGCCGGTAGACCACCGCCGCGGCGAGGCCCGCAGCGCACAGCACCGCCATCATCAGTAACGCCCGGGTGACGCCGAGCTGTTCGGCCAGCACACCGGTCAGGTACCCGCCGAGCGGCGTCGACCCGGCGAAGAGCAGGAAGAAGATGCTCATCACCCGGCCGCGCAGCTCGTCCGGGACCACGATCTGAAGCGTGGTGTTGATGGTGGTTGAGAAGAGCACGCTGGCCACGCCGAGGCCGACCAGCAGGAGCGCGGTCGCGTAGTATGAACGGGAAACGGCGATGCCTACGAAGAGGACGATGAATCCTGCGGTCGCGATCAGGAGGTTGCGGCTGGAGAGCCGTCCGAGGGCGGCCATCGAAAGCGCCGCGGCGAGCGACCCCACGCCCATCGCGCTCGTCAGCAGGCCGAACTGCTTCGGGCCAACTTTCAGGACGAACTCGGCCACCAGCGGGATGACGACCGTGAAGTTGTAGCCGAACGTCCCGAGGAAGGCGAGCAGGATGAACAGGAACAGCACCTGCGGGGTCTTCCAGGAGTAGACGATGCCCTGGCGGACCTGCGACAGCACGTTGCCGGGCATGTTCTTCGGCGGCACGCTGTGGAACTCCTCCGGGCGCATGATGGCGTACGCCCCGAGCACCCCAAGGAAGCTGACCGCGTTGACCAGGAACGCCGTGCCGATGCCGACGGCGGCGATGGCCACGCCCGCGACTGCCGGGCCGGTAATCCGGGCCATGTTGAAGATCGACGAGTTCAGCGCGACCGCGTTCACGAGCTGTTCGCGGCCCACCAGTTCGACCCCGAACGCCTGGCGCACCGGGCCGTCAAAGGCGTTGATTGTGCCGAGGCAGGCGGCGAGCACATAGATGTGCCAGAGCTGCACGGTGTCGGTCACAACCAGCATCCCGAGGACAAACGCCTGCACCATCGCCAGCGACTGCGTGATGATGAGCACGCGGCGCTTCGGCAACCGGTCGGCGAAGGCCCCGCCAAAGAGGGTGAAGGCCGTAATCGGGAGGAACTGCAGGGTGGTCACCGTGCCGAGCGCCAGCGGCGAACCCGTGAGTTGAAGCACCAGCCACGCCTGGGCCGTGGTCTGCATCCACGTGCCGACAAGCGAGATCAATTGGCCGATGAAATAGACGCGGTAGTTGTAAATGCCCAGCGAACTAAACTGCCGGGCGGTGAGCGAACGCAGTCGCGTTGCCTCGAAGAGTGCCATTGGATCCAGCATACCCTAACGTACACGTAAGAGTCAGTAGCGCAATGTCTGGAGAGCGAAGCTGTAATGGGGAAATGCCCGGCACCCACACGCGCCGTGCGGTCCC
>JBDHWA010000238.1:0-4122 GCA_039809945.1 Dehalococcoidia bacterium
GTACGACCTCCTCCAGTCACTCAACGCCTGGATCAACGGCGACTTTTCGGGCACGCTCCGCGGCCGCTACGAACTGCTCTACCTGGTCGGCGCGCTGACCGCCGTGACGTACCTGTTCGCGAACCGGTTCACGCTCGTCGGCATGGGCCGTGAGTTCGCCATCAACCTCGGCGTCCATTTCGAGCGGGTGCTCTACGGCGGACTCTGCCTGGTCTCCCTCGTCTCCGCGGTCGTTGTCGTCGTAGTCGGGTCCATCCCGTTCCTTGGCCTGGTTGTCCCGAACCTGGTGACCATGGCGATGGGCGACAACCTCCGCCGCGTGCTCCCTGCGACAGCGATCAGCGGCGCGTTCTTCGTGCTCGTCTGCGACATCCTCAGCCGGACCATCCGCTACCCGTACGAAGTGCCCGTGGGCTCGATCGTCGGCGTCGGCGGCGGGCTTGTCTTCATCATCCTCGTGCTGCGGAGCCGTTCCGTTGGCAATTGAATCCACCGCGGGAGTGCTCATCCGGCCGAGGCAACGGGGCTTCCACCCCGGCCGCGCGCGGACGACGCTGGCCATCCTCGGCGCGCTCTTCGTCGCCTCCGTGGCCCTCTTCATGACGTATGACCTGAAGGGCTCGCTCGACTACGCCCTCGAACTGCGCGGCCGGAAGGTCGCCGGGATGGCGATG
The DNA here is from genome assembly GCA_039809945.1 of Dehalococcoidia bacterium. GTDB lineage: Bacteria > Chloroflexota > Dehalococcoidia > Tepidiformales > Tepidiformaceae > Amarobacter. Next base: position 675 of record JBDHWA010000238.1, read on the forward strand.
GTCGGCTTCGCCGTCGCCTACTCGTCGGTGCTGTTCCACACGGCGACGCACAACCGCATCCTCACGCCGAGCCTGATGGGGTTCGACTCGCTCTACGTGCTCATCCAGACGCTGGCGGCCTACTTCCTCGGCACCGCCGAATTCCTGCAGGTCGATGTTCGCCTGCGCTTCGGGTTCGAAGTGCTGCTTATGCTCGGCTTCGCAGCGTTGCTCTACCGCTGGCTCCTCGGCCGCGGCGACCGCGATGTCTACGTGCTTGTCCTCGTCGGCATCATCCTCGGGACGATGTTCACCAGCCTCACCGAACTGGTAATGCGCATGATCGACCCGAACGAGTTCACCCGTCTGCAGGACCGGCTCTTCGCGAACTTCAGCACCGTGAACCAGGACCTGCTGGTTATCTCAGCGGTCACCATCGTGGCCGTGACCGCGCTCTCGTGGCCGATGCTCGGCCGTCTTGACGTGGTAGCGCTCGGCCGCGAACAGGCCACGAACCTCGGCGTTGACCACGAGCGGCTTGTCACCCGGGCGCTCTTCGTGGTCGCCATCCTGGTCTCCGTTTCGACGGCGCTGGTCGGGCCGGTCGCGTTCCTCGGCCTGCTCGTCGCGAACCTCTCCTACCAGCTCACGGGGACGTTCCGCCACCGCTATACCGTGCCGGTCGCCGGCCTGCTCGGCATGGTGGCCCTCATTGGCGGGCAGTTCGTGCTCCAGGAGTTCCTCAGCTTCCAGACGCGGCTCAGCATCATCATCAGCTTCGCCGGCGGCATCTACTTCATCTTCCTGCTCTACCGGGAGGCCAACCGATGATCGAAATCGACCGCGTGACTAAGCGATACGGCACGACGACCGTCGTCGACGACGTGTCCCTCACCATCCCGCCCGGCGGCGTGACCGCGCTCGTGGGGGCGAACGGCGCCGGCAAGTCCACCCTGCTCTCCATCATCGGCCGTACCCTCCGGCCCGAGGCCGGGACGGTTCGCGTCGATGGCCTCGACGTGGCGAAGACTCCCGGCGCGACTCTTGCCCGCCGCCTCTCCATCCTTCGCCAGGAGAACCAGGTCGCCGTTCGTATCACCGTCCGCGAACTCGTCGAGTTCGGCCGCTTTCCCTACTCCGGGGGGCGCCTCACGCGTGAGGACCTCGACCACGTCGACCGCGCCATCGAGTACCTCCAGCTCGAGCAGTTCGCGAACCGCCCGCTCGACCGGCTCTCCGGCGGTCAGCGCCAGCGCGCCTTCATCGCGATGGTCCTCTGCCAGGACACCGACTACATGCTCCTCGATGAGCCGCTGAACAACCTCGATATGCGCCACGCCGCCCAGACCATGACGCTCATCCGCCAGATGGCGAAAGACCTCCAGAAGACCATCGTCGTGGTCATCCACGACATCAACTTCGCCGCCTTCCACGCCGACCGGATCGTGGCGATGAAGGACGGCCGGATCGTCGCCGACGGTTCGCCGCAGTCCATCATCACGCCGGGCACGCTGAAGGATGTCTTCGAAATCGACGTGCCGGTGCATGAAGTCGCCGGGCGGCCGCTTGCGGTCTACTTCGCCTGAGGCCGACCCGGCCAGCCACAGGTAGGGTCGTGCGTCCGTAACGGCGCGGCCGGTTGGCCGGGCCGGGCCGCCGGCTATCTGCTAGATTGCGGCCCATTCCCCCGGAGGTCGCCCAGGTGGCATTCGAAACCATCCTCTACGAAAAGCAGGCGCCCATCGCCTACGTCACGCTCAACCGCCCCGAGAAGCTGAACGCCCTCTCCCAGCAACTCCAGAACGAAGTCCGCGAGGCGCTCGAAGACGCCGGCTGGAACGACGAAAGCATCCGCGTCATCGTCCTCAAGGCGAACGGCCGCGCCTTCAGCGCCGGGTTCGACCTCAGCGGCGGCGGCGGTGGCGGCATGTCGGACGCGCACTCGATTCGCAACACGTTCATGCGCGGCAAGGGCTTCAGCGCCTCGGCCTGGTGGGACGTCTTCTGGCAGAACCCGAAGCCGATCATCGCCCAGGTTCATGGCTTCTGCATCGCCGGCGGCTGCGCAACCGCTTCGTTCTGCGACCTGCGCGTCGCCTCCGATGACACGCTCTTCGGCGCCCCGGAGATTCGCACCGGCGGGCCGTACATCCCGGCAGTCTGGCCCTGGCTTATCGGCTCTTCGAAGGCGCGCGAACTGCTGTTCACCGGGAATCTCATCGACGCTCAGGAGGCGCACCGCCTCGGCCTCGTGAACCACGTCGTCCCCCGGGAAGACCTCGACGAGACGGTGCGCAAACTCGCGCTCACGATCTCCAAGGTCCCCGCGCAGACCGTCGAGTACAACAAGAAGCTCGTGAACATGGCCTATGAGCAGATGGGCATCCGCCAGGTCATCGAACGGTCGCTCGAACTCGAAGCGAACGCCCTGGCCAGCCCCGGTTCGTCGCCGGAGATCACCGAGTACAACCGGATCCGCGGCGAGCAGGGGCTGAACGCGGCGCTCAGCTGGAACGCGGCCCGCTTCGCCGAAGAGGACGCCTGGTTCAAGGCCACCCGCAAGCGCAGCTAAAACCCGCAGTCCTTGCCTCGCTGCCGTCCGATCCTCTACTATTGTTGACAGAGTTACTCTACTTTATCGGGTAGCTCGGGAAGGGCCTCCGGGGAACACTCATGCGCGTCTCCACACGAAGCGATTACGGCCTGCGGGCGCTCATCGAGTTGGCCGGTCACTATGGCCGCGGGCCGCTGCAGTCCTCGGAGATTGCGCTGCGCCGCCATATTCCCGAGCAGTACCTGGACCAGTTGCTCACGGCGCTGCGAAAGGCCGGCTTCATCCGCTCCGTCCGCGGACCGTCCGGTGGCCACGAACTGGTTCGCCCGCCGACGGGGATCACGGTGCGGGAGGTCATCACCGCCCTCGAAGGGACGCTCTCGCCGGTAGGCTGGCTCGATGAACCGCCCGAGCAGACGGACCATCCGCACCATTGCGGCCAGCGCGAAATCTGGGAGCGCATCCGCGAAGCCACGACCGAGATCCTGGAGTCCTACTCCGTGGCTGACCTGCTTGAGCGAGAACCCTCCGCGGTGAGCGGGAGGTGGGTGATATGACGACCCCTGTAGCGCGCCCCCTGGTCGCCGATTCGGTGCTGGACCTGGTGGGCGCGACGCCGATGGTGCGCCTCAAGCGGGTCATCCCGCAGGATGCCGCCACCGTCCTCGGCAAGATGGAGAACCTGAACCCCGGCGGCTCCGTGAAGGACCGCATCGCGCTGGCGATGGTCGAAGACGCTGAGCGCAGCGGCCGCCTCCGGCCGGACTCCGTGATCGTCGAACCGACGTCCGGGAACACCGGCATCGGCCTCGCGCTGGTCGCGGCCGTCAAGGGGTACCGGCTCATCCTCACGATGCCAGACGACATGTCCGTCGAACGGCGGCGCCTGCTCGAACGGTACGGCGCTGAACTCGT
>JBDHWA010000239.1:0-4093 GCA_039809945.1 Dehalococcoidia bacterium
GTTGCGCTGGAACTCGCGAACAGCCACGACGGGCACGTCCTCACCATCGAAGACCCGGCCGCGGCGCCGGACTACCAAGGCTGGTCGCTCCCGGAGCCACTGCTCGGGGCGCTCAGCGGCCACACGGGCCAGGCAGGTGTACTGGGCCGGCCGCCGGTGGGGTTGCCGTCCTTCGTGAGCGAGTACTTCGCGGGGATGTTTGGGCTCATCGGACTCCTTGCGGCGATGTGCCGGCGACGGGATTCGCACCGCCATGTCATGACCTCACGCATCGAGGCGCTGGCGACACTCCACCCGTTTGCGTTCCTCGCCTACTCGCGGCTCAGCATCGTGAAGAAGCGCGGCAACCCGCTCTTCCCGCGCACAACGACGTTCGCCTGCACCGACGGCGAAGTGGTACTGGCGGTGATCAAGCCCAGGCACTGGGATGCGTTCTGCCTCATGACCGAACAACCCGGCCTCGTCACCGATGAGCGGTTCGCCACACCAATGGCCAGGGCCCTTCGGCTCGAACAACTGAAGTCGCTCCTGGGGCCCTGGTTCGGCGACCGCAGCAGGACGGAGGTTGCGGCTGCGTGCATCGCGGCGCGCATCCCGTTCGGCCTCGTCCGAACACCCGAAGAGGCCGCCCAGGAACCGTTCTCCTCCAGGCAGTTCTTCGATCCCGGGCTGCCGGTCCGGTTCCCCCCGGCAGTCCTGGACAACGGTAAGCGCACCGTCGTCCCCGGCCGGAGCCTCCATGCAGGAGCCTCCGGGGGCGACGCCGCGCCTGTCCGCGACCCAGACGCGCCGCTTGCCGGCCTTGGCGTCGTTGACCTGACCACCGCCGTCGCCGGGCCTTTCGCAACACGGCTCCTCGCCGACCTCGGCGCAGATGTCCTCGTGCTCGAACCGCGCGGCCCCGAGGGCTACATCGAGATCTCCGAATTAGGCGACCGGATCGGCGCTTTTCTCCCGAACTACGACTCGACCGAAGACCCGCTGTACGCAGCGGGCGCCCGCCACCAGGCGGGCCGCGGCAAGCGCAGCCTCGTGCTCTCCAAGCCGGCCGAGGTGCAGGCCGCCCTCGCCCAGGCGGACGTGTTCTTCCAGAACTTCGCACCGGGCGTGGCGGAGGCACGCGGCTTCGGCGTTGACGCGTTGCGGGCGATAAACCCCCGTCTGACCTACGTGTCGCTATCGGGCTTCGGGCAGGCCGGGCCATACGCCGGTGTCCCTGCGTTCGCGCCGACCACGGAGGCCGAGGCTGGGTTCACCTGGCTCACGTCCGCTTCTGGCAAGGAAAGGGGCGAAGACGTCCTTGGCCTCGCCGATTACGCCTCCGCACTCGAAGCGGTCTGTGCCGTGCTGGCCCGTCTCGTGTTCAACGGCTGCGATGAGTTCCACCAGGTCGACGTGTCGCAGGCTGAGGCCACCATGCGAATCATCGCGGAGAGCCTCGAACTCGGTGGTGACGCGCAGGGCAAGACTTTCCCCGGCTACGGCGTTTACCCGGCGCTCGGGAGTGACGAGTGGGTTGCGGTATGCCCGGCCGGCCCCGAAGCCGAGTCGACGCTGGCCGAACTCGTAGGCGCGCCGCCTGGGGCAGACCTCGGCGCGCACGTCGCTGCCTGGACAGGCGCTCGAACCAAGCACACGGCTGCCGCCGAACTCCAGAAGCTTGGGGTCGCCGCGGCCCCCGTGCTCTATGCCAACGAAGTGTTCGCCGACCCATTCCTGAACCGAAAGGGCCTGTTCTTCGACCTTGCTGACCACTCCGGGCTGCAGCCCACTCGGCATGAGGGACTGCAGGTTCGATTCGGTGGTTGGCGGCCGGCCTACGTGCCCGGCCCACACATTGGCGAGTCATCGCCTCCATGGATGCAACTGCGGCAGCAGCCCGTAGAGCAATAGAGCGCGAACCCACAAAAGGAAGGGACATGATGGACAACTACTGGACCAGGAAAGCCACGAGCCGGAGGCGCCTCCTCAAGGGTGGCGCAGTCACAGCGACCGCATTCGCCGTGACCGGACTCCTTGGGGCCGGCTGCGGAGACGATGACGATGACAGCACCAGCGGGGGCGGCGCCACCACCCAGCCCGGCTCGGGTTCGCCGGCCGCATCCCCGACGACCAGCGGCCCGAAGGTAGGCGGCGAACTGAGCTACGCCGGCGCCGAACCAGTCGATGGCAACCCGCTCACGAGCACGCTCGGCGGTGAACACGAGTACCACTGGCAACTCCATGACAACCTCATTGCCTACGACCAGAAGGCCCAGCTTGATGCCAGCCGCTCGCTCGCCGAGAAATGGGAAATCAAGAGCCCGACCGAGATTGTGCTCACGCTTCGGCAGGGCGTGAAGTTCGCAAACGGCGAGACGCTCACGGCAGAGGACGTGAAGTACAACATCGACCTCGTGCTCGACCCGGCGACGAAGTCGGCGGCGCGCGGGGACCTCTCCCCCATCGAATCGGTCACGACGCCCGACGCGAAGACGGTCAACCTGAAGCTCAAGGCGCCGTCTGCCTCGCTGCTGACCTTGCTGGGTGACCGCGGCGGCATGATCGTCTCGAAGAAGGCGCTCCAGGCTGGGATGAAGGAATACTCGACGAAGCCGAACGGCGGAAGTGGCCCGTTCCGCCTCGATAACTGGACCCCAAAGGAACGCTGGGCGGTTAGTCGCAATCCCGAGTACTGGAGGAAGGCCGGAAGCACCCAGCTGCCCTACCTCCAGAAGCTGACATCCCGGTTCATCACCGACCCGGCCGTCGCCCAGGCTGCGCTCCAGAACGGCGAGATCCAGTTGATGCCGATCAGCAGCACCGACAAGGCGAAGTTCAAGGACTTTGCGTTCGCCGAATTCAACGGCGCCGCTGCCGTCACCACCTGGCTGGATTCGACGATCGCGCCGACCAGCGACGTCCGGGTGCGCCAGGCGCTTGCCTACGCCTACGACCGGAAGTCGCTCTCTGAGGTGCTCACCGGCGGCGTGGAAACGCCAGCCATCGGGATCATCACTCCCGCGCAGTGGGCGTTCGACTCATCCGTCCAGGCGCCCAACTTCGATGTGAAGAAGGCGAAGGAACTGCTCGCAGCAGCCGGCATCGCAAAGGGGACGAAGGTGAAGGCCTTCAGTCTCGGTATTGAGGCGGCCAAACGTCGCGCTGAACTGGTGCAGGGTTTCCTCAAGGCAATCGACATCGACATGGAGATCACGCTTGGCGACGCCAGCCAGCTCGTCCCCACACTGATGGCGCACACCCACCACATGATCTTCGCTTCGATGAGCATGCGCGCCGACCCGCACGGTATCCTTGGACTGACCATCCGCAAGGGCGGCGCACTGACCGCCGGGCTCCCGTCCGCTCCAGATGTCGACGACCTGATCGACAAGGCGAACCAGACTTACGACCAGGCCGAACGAAAGAAGCTGTACACGACCATGCAGGACCTCATCAACAACAAGTACTGCATGCACGTCTGGGAGACCTACTCGGTGGGCCTCATCGCAGCCTCCAAGAAGGTAGGGGGCCTCGACACCGTCTTCGGCGGCGAGGGCAAGCCTCGCTTCGCAGAACTCTCGCTGCAGGCCTGATTGGTGAACCAGAGTGGGTTGCTCAAGTATCTGCTGGGACGGATGGCTCGACTCATCCTGGTGGTGTTTGGCGTAACCCTCCTCGTGTTCTTCCTGCTGCGAACCGTACCGGGTGACCCCATCCGCGCCCGGTACGGTATCGACACCGCCCTGAGCGCCGAGGACTACAGCGCACTCCGCAAGGAGTACGGCCTCGATAAGCCCGTGCCGATCCAGTACATCAACTGGCTCCAGCACGTCGTCCAGGGGGACATGGGTGAGTCCATCCTGCAGCGGCGAGATGTCGCGCCGCTCCTCTGGAAGAGCGGCAAGATCACCCTCCAGGTGCAGACGACGTCGTTCGTGCTCGCGCTGGTGTTCGGTATCGCAGCCGGCTGTCTTGCAGCCATCAAAGCCGGGACGCTTCTTGACCGCGCCCTTTCCACCATCGCGCTCGCCGGGGTCGCGACGCCGAGCTATTTCCTCGGCATCCTTCTCATCCTCCTCTTCGCCGTGAAGCTCGATTGGCTGCCCGTAAC
>JBDHWA010000240.1:0-4089 GCA_039809945.1 Dehalococcoidia bacterium
CCGCGGGTCGACTCCGCAGGGCCGGTCCTCGGCCAGCACACCGAGGAGCTGCTCCTCCTCGCGGGCTATTCGTGGGACGGCATCGAAGCGCTCAAGGAGTGCGGCGCAACGCGGATGACGTGAGTCTCCGGACCCTACCGGCCGGGAGTTCCAGTCGGTGCGGGCAGGTCAATCGTCTCGATAGTCGCAAGATCGAGGTGGCGGGAAGCCTGGTCGATGTCGAGGCCGACGACCTTGCCGGCCTCGTCCAGGTCCGCCACCAGTCCGTCGGCAACCTCGATGGCATCAACAGGAGGCTTATCGACGAACGAGATGTAGAGCGAGTCGGTCTCGGGGTAGTAGTGCAGCTTCATTGTTCGCCCCGTTCACTCCCGCCGCATGTGCAGCAGCTCCCGTACCGCCAGGTCCTTCACTTCGTACACGTGGCTGGCGATGCCCTCGACGATACCCGGGTCGTGGCTCGCGCAGACGATCGTACCTTCGTACCCCTGCAATGCTTCGATGAGCTTGCGCCGCGTGGTGCGGTCGAGGTGGTTGGTCGGCTCGTCGAGGAGGAGGACGTTCGTCGGCTGGATGAGAAACTTGGCCAGCGCGACCCTGCTTCGTTCGCCGCCAGAGAGCACGCGCACCGGCTTGAACACGTCGTCGCCCTTGAACAGGAACTGCCCGAGGACGGTCCGCAGCTTCACATCTGGCGCGCCGCCGGCCACGGAGCGCACCTCTTCGATGACGGTGCGGTTGTAGTCGAGCGCTTCGTCCTGGTGCTGGTCGTAATAGCCGGGGCGGGCGCGTTCGGCCCACTCGACGACACCCTCTGTCGGTGCGACGAGCCCCGCGGCGATGCGCAGGAGGGTGCTCTTCCCGCTCCCGTTCGGGCCGATGAACACCACCTTCTGGCCGCGCTCGACGTGCAGGTTCACATCCACGAGGACGAGGTGGTCGCCGTAGGCATGGCCGACATGCTTCATCATCAGCACGTCGAGTTCGGTGCGGCCGTGCGAGGTCAGGACGAAGTTGACCTCGTCCTCTTTCTTCGTGCGCTCGATGCGCTCAATCTTCGCGATCATCTTTTCGCGTGACTGGACCTGCGTGGTCTTGGTCGCCTTGGCGCGGAAGCGTTCGATGAAGCGCTCCTGCTTGCCGAGTTCGCGCTCCTGGCGGGCGGCGGCCTGGTCCTGGGCCTGCAGTTTCGCCGCCTTCTGCCGCTGGTAGTCGGTGTAACCGCCCGTGTAGCTTTCGACCGCACCATCGCGGAGGTCGAGGATGCGCGTCGCCACCTGGTCCAGGAACGGCCCGTCGTGAGTGACGATAAGCAGCGCCGCGTTCCAATCCTGCAGTTCCTCCGCAAGCCAGTCGCGCGTCTTCGCGTCGAGGTGGTTCGTAGGTTCGTCGAGGAGGGCGTTTTCCGGGCGCCGGACGAGCACCTTGGCGAGCGCGATGCGCATCTGCCATCCGCCCGAGAAGTCGGCGCAGCGCTTCTGGCGGTCGCTTTCAGCGAAGCCGAGGCCGTTGAGCACGCGGCCGATGCGCGCCTCGATGCGGTAGCCGTCCATCGCCTCGAACTGCTCGAAGAGGGCGGCCTGGCGTTCGATCAGGCTGTCGAGGTCACCCTCGCCGCGTTCGATCTGGGCCGCGATGCCTTCGAGTTCGAGTTCGACTGCGCGGGCTTCGGGGAAGGCTTCCCAGAGTTCCTGGATGAGGGTGTTGGCGTCGGTGAGGCCGGCCTCCTGGCGAAGGTAGCCGAGGGACGTGCCGCGGTATCCGGCCGCCCCCGAGTCGACGGCGTGGTCGCCTGCGAGCAGCCGCAGGATGGTGGACTTACCGCCGCCGTTGGGGCCGACAAGGCCCACATGTTCACCGTCCCCGACGATGAACGTAAGGCCGCGAATGACGTCGTTCGGCCCGAAGGATTTGGTAGCGTTTTCTGCGAAGAGCATGGCTGTACTTTCCGGGAACGCCCGCGGCGCCGAAGGCGGGCCGGGGCAGGCGATGTCCGCATGAGCGGCAGGCGGAACCCTGCGGGCCACGGGCGTGGCTCGAACGAAAGGCGCCGCCAGGCCGGTCTTACACCGGCCGCGGTCTGCTCATCTGTACCCGGAAATCAGCAGACAACATCCCTTCGATGATAGCCGATTGCGGCAAACGCGCCGCCGTCACCGCGCGCTGACCGGCGTCCGCGGCAACCGGACGGTGAAGCGCGCGCCCTGGCCGGGGCGGCTTTCGACAGCCGCCGTGCCGCCGTGGGCGCGGGCCAGGTGCTTCACGATGGCCAGCCCCAGGCCCACGCCCGAGGTCGCCCGGGAGGCTTCGCCCTTGTAGAAGCGCTCGAACACACGCGGCAGGTCCGCTTCGGGAATGCCGGGGCCCTCGTCACGCACCTCGATGGCGAAGAGGTCGCCTTCCGCCCGGCAGTCCACGTGGATGACGCCCCCTTCCGGGCTCCACTTCACCGCGTTGTCGAGCAGGTTGCTGACGATGCGGAGCAGCGACGGGCGGTCGGCCTCCACCGTCAGCGGCTCGCCTTCGAACGCAACAGAGAGCCCGAGCGGCTCCGTGCGCGTGCGCAGCAGCGAGGCCGCCTCGGCCACGAGCGCCGCGACGTCCACCGTCTCCGGGCGAAGGACGATCGCGCCCGATTCGATGCGCGACAGGTCGAGCAGTTCGTTCACCAGCGAGGTCAGCCGTTCGACCTGCTGGTGGATGCGGTCGAGGAACTCCGGCGCATCCTCGTTGTCCACGCCGTCGCCGAGGGCCTCGACGAGCACGCGGATGGCAGCCAGCGGCGTGCGCAGTTCGTGCGAGACATTGCTGAGGAAGTCCCGCCGCACCTGGTCGACGCGCTGGACCTCGGTGAGGTCCGTGAGCATGAGGAGGACGGCCCAGTCGCCGCCGTGCGGGATCGGCAGGGCCGCCGCCCGCAGGGGCACACGCTGCGGCCCGAAGGTCACCACGGAAATCTCGCCGTGCGTGCGGTCGGCGATGACCCGGCGCACGAGGCCGTCGAGTTCGTAATCGCGGGCGGTTTCGATGAACGACCGGCCCACCGATTCGCCCATGGACTTGCCGAAGACGGCGACGGCGGCGGGGTTGAGGAAGCGGACGCGCGTATCGGCGGAGAGCGCGACCATCGCGTCGGTGGCGGCGTCGAAGACGGCTTCGAGGCGTGCGTGCTCCGCGGCCACGGAGTCGAACAGCTGCTCGATGCGCCCGGCCATCACGTTGAAGGAGTGGAGCAGGTCTCCGGCGGGACCGCTGGTCTCGGGGACGCGCTGGGCCAGTTCGCCGTCGCCGATGCGCCCGGCCGCTTCGGAGACCGTGCGCAGCGCTGCCGCCGGGCGCCGGAAAGCGAGGTACCCGGCCGCCAACCCGACAAGGCAGGCCGCGATGAGGCCGTAAAGCCAGACGGTGGTCGATGCGCCGGCCTCGCGCTCGATGAAGCCGGTGGCGATGCCGCCGCCTGCCGCCAGCAGTCCGACGACGGCGCCGCGCAGGGCGAGGTCACGCCTCATGGCACGGCCCGGGAGGCGCGCACGTTAGCCTTCGAAGAGGTAGCCGCTGCCGCGAACCGTCTTGATCCGGTCCGGGTTGGCCGGGTCGGCTTCGATCTTCTGGCGAAGCCAGCGCACATGGACATCCACCGTTCGCGGTCCGCCATAGAAATCGAGCCCCCACACCTCATCGAGGATCTGCTCCCGGGTAAAGACGCGTCCGGGATGCTGGGCGAAGAATAGCAGGAGTTCGAACTCCTTCGGCTTCATGCGAAGCGGCTTGCCAGCACGGGTGGCTTCGCGGCGCTCGCGATCGAGGGCGAGGTCCCCGGAAACCAGCGCGCCATCTTTGACGACTGGCGGCTGCGAACCTGAGGCGGAGCGCCGGAGCAACGCGCGCACGCGAGCGAGCAGTTCGCGCATGCCGAAGGGCTTGGCCAGGTAGTCGTCGGCGCCGGTGTCGAGCCCGGCCACCCGGTCGCCTTCGCCCCCGAGCGCGGTGAGCATGATGATCGGGACGGTCGAATCGCGCCGCAGCAGCCTGCAGATCTGGATGCCGTCGAGGCCGGGGAGCATCAGGTCGAGCAGGATGAGGTCAGGC
>JBDHWA010000241.1:0-4064 GCA_039809945.1 Dehalococcoidia bacterium
GCGTCTGTGCCCGAGGTGAGCCCGTGAAGCAGCGCGAGGCCGTACGCCGGGAACGCCAGGTAGTGCAGGCTCCGCCAGCCGCCGTAGGGTAGTCGCGAAGCGAGCGCTGTGGAGCCGAGGACCGCCACGCTGAGCCAGAGCGCCAGCGAACCCAGTGCAACCTGCACCGGCCGGTAGGAACTCGACAGCCCGACTGTGATGTCGAGCGCCGAAAAGCCAACGGTTGGGTCGACGAGCAGGCCCGTGACGTGCCCGGCGACGAACGCGAGCGACATCGTCGAACTCATCCGGTGGGTCTCGATGAGCCAGGTGGCGGCGAGTGGCCCCGGCCGGTAGCGGAGATGAACCGCCATTCCCGTGACGACACTCAGCCAGAGAAGGACATACGCGGCGAAACCGGCGGCGCGCAGACCGTCCCACGAGGTCGTGCCCGTCTCGGGATCCTGCGCGATACGCCCGGCGATGATCCCAAGGACGAGACCGAGGGCAACCAGGCCCGAAAGCTTCCAGCTCATCAGGAGGCTCGTGTGCGCCGGGCCGTGCGCTTCTGGGCCGGGGTTGGTTCTGGCTGCCCGGAAGCGGTGGTTGCCGGGGCCGGTTCGCTCCCACTGGTTGGCGTCGCCGGAACCGGTGTGCTCGAACCGGGCAGGGTTGCCACCGGTGTTGGCGTTGTCCGGGTTGGGATGGAAGCCGGGCTGCCTGAGGGGGTGGGTGACGAAGACTCGTTGGCCAACGCTGTATGCCCGGCGAGTTCGTCAACCGGGGGTTGGGCTGCTGAGAACCCCACCCACGCAGCCGCGAACCCGGCCACCGAAATGCCAGCGAGCAGCGACTTCAGGACAGGGTGCCGCTCTTTGCCGAAGCCTCGCCAGCGTGCTTTCACAACTCTCATTCCTTCTCTATGGCGCGTGACCGGCCAGAGGTGACACGAGCGTATTCGGACAATGCGTAAGGGATCGATAGGAATCCTTTCGAAACTTGTTTGCAAATTCCTCCGGGAGCGTCACCTTTCCGCAATTGGCGGCCATACCATTTCAGGGAGTTCATCCCTGAACCCGTCTGGAGTGTATTGATGGACGAGCCGCTACCCGAGCCGAGGCCCGGGTTCTTTCAGCGAAAAACCACACGTCGCGCCGTGCTGGGCGGTGCAGCAGCGGTGGCGGCGGGAGGCACCGCCGTCGCCGTGCTCGGGCTTGCCACTGGTACGGGGGCCGATTCGGGGCCGAACAAGGCGGTGCTGCCAGGCGTAAGCGCTGACCCGACGAAGGCGGCCGAGGCGGATGCTGCGCGCCCGATTGAGGACCCGCGCATGCGCGCCGCACATCTCCTGCGGCGCGTCGCCTGGGGCGGGACAAAGGCGCAAATTGACGAGTTCGCGTCGCTCAGCGCCGAGGAAGCGGCGGACCGGCTTCTCAATTTCGAGACCGTCGACAATGCCGCTCTCGATGCCCGCATCGCTGCCGCTAACTTCAACCTGACCACCCCGGGCCGCGGCCTTGATAAGAAGCGGCCACCGCTGAATCGCGACATGCAGCGCTGGTGGCTGACACGGATGTCGTACTCAGCTCGCCCGCTGGAAGAGCGGATGACGTACATCTGGCATGGCCTGCTCACCACGCAACTGAGCCAGATCGGGGGGCAGCGGGGCAAGATGATGGTTGCCCAGAACGAGCTGTTCCGCGCCCACGCCCTCGCCAGGTACGACGACCTTCTCCAGGCCGTGAGCAAGGACCCGGCGATGATGATCTATCTCAATACGATCGAGTCGACGAAGGCGCATCCAAACGAAAACTACCCCCGCGAGATCATGGAGCTGTTCTCCATGGGTGAGGGGAACTACACAGAGGATGACGTACGGGAGAGCGCCCGCGCATTCACTGGTTGGCGCCTCACACCGCCGAGCCGGGAACGTCCGCCCGATGGGCTTTCCCAGGCTGAGCGGCAGGAGTTCCTCGACCAACTCTATGGCGCGTACGAACCGAAATGGCGCTTCAGCGCCGCCGACCACGATAACGGCCAGAAGACGTTCCTCGGGAAGACCGGCAACTTCGATGGCACCGACATCGTCGCCATCATCATGGAGCAGCCGGCCACGGGACGGTTTATCACGAAGCGGCTGTTCAAGGAGTTCGCCTATGCGGACCCGAGCGACGAGACGCTCGGGAAACTGGTCGACGTCTGGAACAGTTCGCAGCACGACATAAAAGCTGTGTTGCGCGCGATCATCACCAGCCCCGAGTTCTACTCGATGCGGGCATATCGCGGGCGTGTTCGCAGCCCAATCGAGTTCATCGTCGGCGCGGTGCGCGGGCTGGAACTTGAGAACGACTTCCTCCAGTTCGAGCAACCAGCGAGGGCAATGGACCAGCGATTGTTCGAACCCCCGAACGTCGCGGGTTGGCCCGGCGGCGAAGCCTGGCTATCCAGCGGCACGTTCTTCGGCCGGGTGAACTTCGCCGACGCGTTCCTTCGCAAGGGGAACAAGCCGGTCCCAGTTCCTGCGCTGGCTGCCTACACGTCCGCGGAAGACCTTGTCCAGGGCGCCCTCGACCGCCTTGTCGATGGCAACGTGAGCGACGAGGCGCGCGAAGCCATCACGAGCCATGTCGCCTCTGTCGCGAATCCCCAGGAACGCGCGGTGACCGCCGCGTACCTGGTCCTGACCAGTCCCGAATACCAGTTGCTTTAGGAGCACCACGCCATGATTTCTCGAAGAGACTTTGTTAAGGGCGGCGTCGCACTCGTCAGCATCGGCACGACTGCGCAGTCGCTCCTCAAGGGGGCCGTCGCGTTCGCCGCTCAGAACAGCGCGTATGTGGCTGACCCGAACAACAAGAAGACGCTCATCATCGTCCAGCTGGCCGGCGGCAATGACGGCATCAATACGCTTGTGCCGGCTTCCGACCCGGTGTACCGCTCCTCGCGGAAGACCATTGGCCTGCCGGAGGACCAGGTGCTGCCGCTGGCCGAGGGATTCAGCCTGCATCCTGCGCTCACCGGCCTGAAGGGGCTCTGGGATGACGGGAAACTGGCGGTCGTTCGTGGAGTGGGGTATCCGAACCAGAACTACAGCCACTTCAAGTCGTCCGCTATCTGGCAGGCGGGGGACCCGGAAATGAACCTCGACAACGGCTGGCTTGGCCGAACCCTTGAACAGATGGAGAGCCAGCAGCACGACCCGTTCCTCGGGTTCAACGTGGGCAACTCAACGCCGGACGAGATGCGCACCCCGAAGATCGCCATCCCATCAGTAACTGACGAGGCCGACTACGGCGTGAAGGTTGCCGGCAAACTCGTCCCGACAACTGAGGCGCGGACCGCGACGATGTTGAAGCTGTACGAGCAGTACCCGTCAAACTCACCGTACGGCGTGCTGCTGGAAACGACCGCTGACAGTGCAGTGTCGAGTTCGAAGATGCTGCAGGACGCCGCGAAGACGTACAAACCGGCGGTGGAGTACCCACAGACATCGTTCGCGGCCGGGCTTTCGCTCCTCGCGGAGGCCATCACCAGTGACCTCGGCGTGCGCGTTGGCCACGCGACGCTTGGCGGCTTCGACACGCACAACAACGAACTTGCCGAGCACCAGGAGCGGATGGAGACCCTGGATGGCGGCCTGACGGCGTTCTACCAGGACCTGCAGGCCCACGGGAAGGCCGACGATGTCGTGGTCCTGACCTGGAGCGAGTTCGGGCGGCGCGTTGCCGAGAACGCGAATGGCGGAACGGACCACGGCGCTGCCAGCGTCTGCTTCGCGCTCGGAAACGGCGTCCAGAAGGGCCTCTACGGCGATGCCCCGAACCTGGCTGCGCTGATCGACAACGGCAATGTGCCCTACACGACCGACTTCCGCCGCGTCTACGCGACCGTTATCGAACGGTGGCTTGGTGTGCCTTCGGAGGCGCTGCTGGGTCAGCGCTGGGACCCCCTCGGCTTCCTCGCTGCGTAGCTGCGGAACCACCAGCCTGTGGGGGCTACAATCAGGCCCGCATGGACCTCAAAGCATTCATCCGCGATGTGCCCGGCTTTCCCCAGCCGGGCATCCTTTTTCGAGACATCACCCC
>JBDHWA010000242.1:0-3974 GCA_039809945.1 Dehalococcoidia bacterium
ACGTACGTCAGGCCCGTGACCGCCAGCACCGTGCTCCGGATGATGCGCGACGAGCCAACGCCGAGCAGGATGCCGATGCTGACAACGAGCAGGATGACCTGGGTCGAAAGAATGCCTTCCTTGGGCAGGCCGGGCGCGTGTGAATCGCGGAAGATGGCGATCACCGCGAGCAGGAAGATCAGCCCGGGAAACGCGATGAAGGCGTCGACCGCCCGCTGCAAGACGATGTCAAGCCACCCTCCGAAATAGCCGCTCAGGGTGCCGATCGAGACGGCCAGCAGCATCGATGTAAGAACTGAGAGCATCCCAACCCACATCGACACACGAGCTCCGTAGACGATGCGTGCGAATACGTCGCGCCCAAGGTTGTCAGTGCCGATCGGGTGGGCCAGCGTTGGACCTGCCAGGCGGCCGCCTGCGCCGAGTTCGTTCGGGCCATAGGGAACGAGAGATGCCCCAATGGCCGCGATAGCGATGACGAGGACGATAAGCGCCCCGGTGAGCCCGAGCGGCTTCTCCTTGATGAGGCGCTGGAGGACGTCGACGAACCCGCCGGGCCGCCGCGGGGCGCGCTTTGCCGTAAGGTCGAAATCGAGGGTGAGCGCAGTCTGTTCGCGTGCCATAGCGGAACCCTCACGAATACCGGATGCGCGGGTCGAGCCACGCATAGGAAAGGTCAACGATGAGGTTGACCACGACGATGACGCTGGCCAGCACCAGAACCACGCCCTGGACGCTCGGATAGTCGCGCTGGAGGATGGCGCCCACGAAGAAGCGGCCGACGCCGGGCATGTTGAAGATGGTCTCGAGGATGATCGTCCCGCTGACCGCCGTGCCAACCTGCAGGCCGACGATCGTGATCACGGGGATGAGCGCGTTCTTCATCGCGTGGCGGTAGATGACTGACCGTTCGCGGAGGCCTTTCGCCCACGCCGTGCGGATGTAGTCCTGGCGGAGCACTTCGAGCATCATCGTGCGGGTGAGCCGCATGACGCCCCCGGCGAGCGCGAGGCCCAGCAGTGTGGCCGGTGCGAGGAAGTAGTAGAGGTGTGGCAGCGGGCCGTCAGTCCAACTCTTATAGATGAGCGGTGGCGTCCAGCCCCATTTCGGACCGAAAACGATCAGGATGGTGGCGCTGAAGAAGTAGGGCACCGAGAGCGCGAGGATGGAGAAACTCCGCGCCACGTAGTCGCTGATAGTGTCCTGGCGGATGGCGGATATGATCCCTACCGGCAGCGACACGCAGAGTCCGATGAGGATGGCCATCACCCCGAACTCGGCAGTCACCGGGAGCCGTCGCTTGAGTTCGTCGGTTACCGGCGTTGTCGTCCACGGGGAGACACCCAGGTCGCCATGGGCGACGTTCCATACGTACTTTGCGAACTGCTGAGGGATGGGTTCATCGAGTCCGAGCTGCTGTTCGAGCTTCGCGCGGTCCTCGGCGGTCGCATACGGCCGGTCAGCCATCATCGTATCGACCAGGCTGCCGGGGACGATGCGCAGCATCATGAACGTCATGAACATGACGATCAGGACGGTAGGAAGCGCCAGCAGGATGCGCCGCAGGATGTACTTGGTCATAGGGCAGGCAGTCCCTGGCCGGCGCCGCAGCGAGGGGGATGCTACGGCGCCGGCAGATGGATAGCGGAGTGGGTCAGGAACTCATCCAGGCGGTCGCCTTGCGGCCGTCGTAGAGGTCCGTCGGGAAGAACCAGTTCTTGATCTTCTTGTCCACGAAGATGTGGTTGTTCGTCGTGTACATGAACTTCATGCAGAACTCATTCACAATCTTCGTCTGGACGTCCTGGACGATCTGTTGGCGCTTCGGGGTATCCAACTCCTGTGCCTGCTTGTCAATAAGGGCGAAGATGTCCTCATTGTAGTGCTTGTAGTAAGTGGAATTCCGGCCGAAGTAGGATGACAGGTTCTCGTCCGGGTCCGGGTTGTTGAGTGGCGTGTGGTGTGAGAACTGGTAGTCGTAGGCGTACGTCTTGTTGTAGTACGCCGCCAGTTCCATTGGCTGGAGCGTGATCTCCACCCCGATCTTTGCCAGCTGCTCCTTCAGCACCTCGCCGATCTGGTCCGCCTGGGGGCTGCCTGTGGCCCAGATCATCGTCCCCGCCACCTTCGGGTTCCCGGCTGCCGACATCAGGTCCTTCGCCTTCTTCAGGTCGAACGGCGCCAGGTCTGTCTTCAGCGCCCAGAGCGGGTAGATCGGGAGAATCGGCCCGTACGCCGGGATGCCGTCCTTCGAGTAGACCAGGTCGAGCACCTGCTGGGCGTCGACTGCCCGCACGATAGCCTCGCGCACCTTGGGATCGTTGAAGGGCGCGACGTACGGCTTCTCCTTCGTCGTCGGCATCATGCGCATCTGCTTCCAGAACTGGCTCGGCACCGCGCGGTACTCCGAGTCCTTCGAACGCGCGTCCTTGATGCGCTGCAACTGAGCCTGGCCGAAGACGCCCGCATCGACCTGCTTGTTGATGTAGAGGGTGGCCGCGGTGTCCGGGTCCACGGCGATGATGTAGGAGATGCCATCGAGGTACGGAAGCGACTTGTCCCGGTAGTCCGGGTTCTTCACGAGGTCGATCTTCACGTCCTTCTGCCACTCTTTGAAGATGAACGGCCCGGTGCCAATGGCGTGCTCTGTGAGGTCTCCCCACTTCTCTACGCTGGCCCGGTCGATCATCACCGTCCACGGGCTGGCGATGTAGCTGAGGAACGGGGCGTACGGCGCCTTCGTCTTGAAGATGATCGTGTTGTCATCCGGCGTCGTGATGCTGTCGAGCCGGTTGAGGAAGTAGTAGGCGTGCTGGAACTTCCCGGCCTGGTCCGTCGACTGCCGTTCGATGGAGTACTTCACATCGGCCGATGTGAAGGCGCGGCCGTTGGCCGGGTCGACGTTCTGGAACTTGATGCCGGGCTTCAGCTTGAAGGTGAACGTCTGCGCGTCGGCCTGCTCCGGGAGTGCAGAGGCGAGTTCGGTCTCGATCTTCGAGAAGTCAGGCGACCACTTCAGCAGCGCCTCGTTGGTGCAGTCTGTGACCGCTGTGTTGTAGGGGAAGGTGTCGAAGTAGGGATCCAGGCTGCGGGGCGAACCGCCCATGTGAATCTTGAAGACGCCGCCCGGCTTGGGCGTTTCGCCGCTCGGCGTCGCTCCGCCTGGGATGGTCGCCGGGATGGTGGGTTGGCCGCCACTGCCGGAGTCGTCGTCATCGTCGTCGCCGCAGCCCACGAGGGCGGCAGCACTGAGGCCGGCAATCGAAAGGCCCGCCCCCTGGAACACCGTGCGCCGCGAGTACCGCCGCTTCCAATAGTTGGATTGTTCCGCCATTCAGATTGCCTCCTTCTTGTCAGATCCATGAGGCGCGAGCCTCAGATTGGCCAACAATACCCGGCCGAAAGAGGTTGTCAAGAATTCAGAACTATTTTTGTACATATCGATTTCGTGTATCGAACGCTGTCCGGAACGGAACTGCGCCCGCCCGCCGCTGGCCCCTATACTGCGGCGGCTGCCGGGGTCCCGGCTGGAGGGTTGTGATGCTTGACGATGCCAGCGAACGCCGGATTGAGGAGCTGATTGCCTCCCTCACGGCCGAGGAGAAGGTGTCCCTCGTTGGCGGCGCCGATGCATGGCGAACCAACCCGGTCCCCCGCCTCGGCATCCCGGCAATCAAGGTGACCGACGGCCCGCATGGAGCGCGCGGAGGGACCGTTGGCGAAAAGTCGGCGGCGGCGTTCCCCTGCGGCACGGCCCTTGGGGCCACCTGGGACCCGGCCCTGGTTTACGAGGTTGGCGCGGCCATCGGGCAGGAGGCGCGCACGAAATCCTGCGAGGTCCTCCTCGCGCCCACCCTGAACATCCACCGCCACCCGCTGGCCGGCCGCAACTTCGAGTGCTACTCCGAAGACCCGTTCCTCGTCTCCCGCATGGGGGTCGCCTTCATCCAGGGCGTCCAGTCCCAGGGTGTCGC
>JBDHWA010000243.1:0-3954 GCA_039809945.1 Dehalococcoidia bacterium
CGTAGAATTCGGCGGCACTGTCATAGCCACTGTCCGGAGTTTTTATGAACACTATCGAGTTCCTGCAGATCTCCTCCGCGGTCGTCCCTGACCGCGAAGCGCTGGTGGAAGTGGGTGGCCCAAATGACCAGCGCATCACCTACGAACAGATGTACCCGCGCGTGGTCAAGCTCGCCAATGCGATGCAGGGCCTTGGCCTCGAACAGGGCCAGAAGGTCGCGACCATGGCGCAGAACAGCGCCGACTTCGTCATCACCTACTACGCCTGCGCCATGCTGGGCATCACCTTCGTCCCCCTGAACTACCGTTCGAAGGACGAAGAGCTGACTCACATGCTCAACGTCTCCGAGTGCCAGGCCGTCTTCGTTTCGGACCGCTACCTCGACCTCGTCGACCGCATCCGGCCGTCGCTGACCACGGTGAAGCACTTCGTCAGCTACGGGGCCGGGCGCGACGGTTTCGAGGTCTACGGCGACCTCATCGCCAACGCGGGCGAGGACGAGATCTGGACCGAAGTCGACGACAAAGACGCCACCATCATCATCTTCACCTCCGGCACTACGGCGCTCCCCAAGGGTGTGCAGCTGACCTACCTGGACATGACGGCCTACGTCACGAACCAGCAGCCGGCCGACCCTGAGCTGCACGAGAAGCTGCTCGCTTCGGCGCCGTTCTTCCACGTGGCTGGCGCGACGGCGATGATGCTGGCCATCTGGTGCGGGCGCACGCTCGTCATCCTTCCCCAGTTCACCCCGGAGCTCTGGCTCAAGGCCGCATCGGAAGAGCATGCGACCCACGCCTTCGTGGTCCCGACGATGCTCAAGCGCATCATGGAAGTGCCGGACTTCGAGAGCTACGACCTTTCGGCGATGCGCCAGATCACCTACGGCGCGGCGCCCATGCCGTACGAAGTGGTGCGCAAGGCGTGCGACGTCTTCTCGCCGCGCGGCATCGGCCTCATCAACGCCTACGGCCAGACTGAATCGACCGCCACGCTCACCTTCCTCGGGCCCGAAGACCACGACCTCCGCGAGGACACCGAGGTCAAGGAGCTTCGCCTGCGCTCCGTCGGCAAGCCGATGCCGGACGTCGAGTTGGGCATCATGGACGAACGGAACCGGCTGCTCCCGCCCGGCTCGGAAGGCGAAATCTGCGTCCGTTCGGACCGCGTGATGAAGGGCTACTTCAAGCAGGAAGACGCCACCAGCACGGCCATCATCGACGGCTGGCTGCACACCGGCGACGTCGGCAAGATCGACGAAGGCGGCTACCTCTTCATCACTGGCCGCAAGAAGGACCTCATCATCCGCGGCGGCGAAAACATCTCCCCCGGCGAAATCGAGAACGTGCTCGAATCGCACCCCTCCGTGGAAGAGGCCGCTGTCATCGGCGTGCCCGATGTGGAGTGGGGCGAGGTGGTCAAGGCGATCATTGTCCCCAAGACCGGGAAGACGGTGACTGCCGAGGAGATCAACACCTACGCGAAGTCGCAGCTCGCTTCGTTCAAGGCGCCGCAGTACATCGCCATCGTTGGCGAGCTGCCCCGGAACGCCATGGGCAAGGTCCTCAAGACGGACCTCCGCAAGGAATTCGGCACGCCGACGAACGACGGCGTCTAGCCTGGGCCATGCCGCTGCGCCGGGAGCGTCATCCCGGCGCAGCTACTACGTTTGTTTCGAAACGGGGCGCCTTAGCCGGCGGCGGAGACCGGGGCGGCTTCAGCGGCGAATCCGCGCTGATTTTCGAGTTCTGCCAGGGCGGCCTCGCGGCTTGTGATGTCGATGCGGCGGAGCGCCCGGCTGGCGAAGTAGATAGCCATCGCCAGCAGCGCCGTCGCCACTGAGGCGCTGGCTACGGCCACGCGCACACCGAAGGCTTCGGCCACCGCGCTGACCGGCAGCGTGCCCAGCGGCGTGAGCCCGAAGGTCATCATCATCAGGCTCATCACCCGGCCTCGCACTTCGTCCGGGATGAGGACCTGGATGATCGTCCCGTTCGTCGTGTTGAAGATGTTCGCGAACACGTCGGCGATGAGCACGAGCGGCAGTGCGAGCAGGAACCACGGGCTGAAGGCGAAGAGGAAAAGCGTGGCGGCGAAGGCCAGCAGGGTCGACATCATCAGACGCAGCTTCGTCTGCGATTCGCCAGCCCAGGCCACGTAGAGCGAGCCGAGGATGCCGCCGAACCCGGCGAACGCCTGCAGGAGGCCGAGGCCGCCATCGCCGACCTTCCAGACGTCTTCGGCGAACACCACCAGGAGCGACTGGAACGGCATCGCCAGCAGGATCGGGACGATCGAGAGGACGAGGAGCGCGCGAACGGGCGCGTCGCCGGCGACGTACTTCATCCCGGCCGCAAGCTCGCTGAGCACTGGCTTCCGGGTGGTGCCTTCGGCCGGGACCGACTTCGAGACCCGCGACATCGAGACCAGGGCGGCGCTGTAGAGGACGACCGCCATCAAGTAGACCCATTCGACGCTGGTGACGGCGACGATCGTGCCTGCGAGCACTGGGCCGACGACGCGGGCGGCGTTCATCGCCCCCATCTGGAGCGCCATTGCGTTGCTCAGCCCCTGGCGGC
This sequence comes from Dehalococcoidia bacterium, assembly GCA_039809945.1. GTDB lineage: Bacteria > Chloroflexota > Dehalococcoidia > Tepidiformales > Tepidiformaceae > Amarobacter. Next base: position 2,581 of record JBDHWA010000243.1, read on the forward strand.
CGACGATGTTCGCCACGATCGCCTGGCGCGCCGGCATGATGAACGGGAAGAGGCAACCCATGAAGAAGACCACGAGCATGAGGTGCCAGAACTCCAGCTGGCCGGTGAGCAAAAGCGCCAGCACCACCAGTTCGTTACAGAGAAGGAGCGCCTGGCCCACCATGATCAGGCCGCGCCGCTCCATCCGGTCGGCTAAGACGCCACCGAACGGGGAGACGACAAGCATCGGGATGGCCACGGCGAGGTTGATGATGCCGAGCGCGAGTTTGCTGCCGGTCAGGTCGTAGGCAAGGATGGAGCGCACCAGGAACTGGCCGTTCATGGCGAAGAAGAAGGCGATATTCGAGGCGTAGAGCCAGCGGAACTGCTGGTGACGCAGCGAGGCAAACGCGCTACCGCTCGACGGGCCGTATGGGTCTGTTTCGCGCGGGGCGTGAGCCATCTTGTTAGCCTAGCACGAAATACCCCTTATCAACGCCGGGATTTTCACCAGTCTTTGTACATCTCGGCGGTATGGCGCGGCGGCGCCGGGGGCGTCCAGGCCGCTCGCTCGGCCTCGCTCATGGGGCGCATCCCGAGCAGCCGGTAGATCGGTGCGGGCGCCCCGTCGCGCACTCGCCGCGACATCTCCCAGAGCAGCGTCACGCAGGCGATGAAGACGCCGATCAGCCCGATGATGCTGAGCACATCGAGGAGGTCGGAGTCCGGCCCGGCCTGGCTGAGGAAGCTGTCACCGGCGAGGGTGAAGTTCAGGAAGTTCCAGCTGCCGTGGATGGTCACGCCAACGAAGTAGCAGAGGGTCAGCCGCGGCCGTCCTCGCAGCACGCCATAGACCCCGAGTGCGGAGAACCCGGTCGCTGCCGAGTGGACCGCCGCAGTGCCTGCCCGCGCCACCGCGAACAGCCACCACTGGCTGCCGATCTGCTGCGCGCTGACTTCGGCCGGCGTGAGGATGACGAGGCTGTTCTGGAACGTCTCGAGGATGTTGAACCCCGCGCCGGCAAGCACGCCCCACATGAAGCAGCGCGCCGCCCGGCCCTTTCGAAAGAAGAAGAACGCGACGAGCATCCCCTTCCAGAACTCCTCGTTGAGCGGCGCGACGACTGAGAGGGCGCTGATATCGAAGGCGACGCCGAGCCAGCGCGGGAGCGTCGGCAGATTGTCGCCGATCAGGAAGGGGTCGCCGTGGCCTTTCAGTTCGATGAGCAGCGCACCGCCGAAGACCATGTAGAGGGTGTTGATGATGGCTGCCACGGTGGTCGCGCCGATGGCGCCGTAGACGATGGCGGAGGACCATTCGCGCCAGCTCAGCGGCCACGCCCAGGCGTTGAACCGCAGGTAGCGCTGGGCCACCACCAGGCTGATCGCGAGCGA
>JBDHWA010000244.1:0-3934 GCA_039809945.1 Dehalococcoidia bacterium
AGTTGAAGCGGTCCGCGGCCGCGCACAGCCGCCGACGGGACCACGACGAACGGGACGCCGGCCGCTTCGACGGGCACGCGCTCGCCGCGGTCTTCAGGGCCGAAGAAACGCACCTCAGCCGTGCCGCCCACGCGGGCCTGCACGGCTTCCATCACTGCCAGCGCCGGGAATATGTGGCCCCCGGTGCCGCCGCCGGTCAACGCCAGCCTCATGAGTCTGGCCTCCTGCGCACCACCCGCCGGGTCTCCACCGGGTGCTTATCAGCGTAGCCGCCGCGGTCGGTCCCGAAACGCGAGATGCTGATGAGCAGGCCCATGGCGATGAGCACCGAGGCGAGCGCGTTCGAGCCGTAGCTCAAGAAGGGAAGCGGCACGCCGGTCAGCGGCACGGTCCGGGTGATCCCGCCGATGTTGAGGAGCGCCTGGATCGTGATCCATGTGGTGATGCCGGTGGCAATCAGCTGGCCGAACTCATCGCGGGCGCGGCGAGCGACCTGGAACCCGCGGAACATCAGCAGCATGTAGAGGGCGATGATCGGGATCGTGGCGATGAGGCCGAGTTCTTCGCCGACGATGGCGAAGACGCCGTCGGTATGGCTTTCGGGGATGTAGAAGAACTTGGCGCGGCTGGCGCCGAGACCGAGGCCGTGGATGCCGCCGTTGCCGATGGCGATGAGCGCCTGGAGCGTCTGGAAGCCGTTGCCCTGGGGGTCGGCTTCGGCGCTGAAGAAGGCGGTCAGCCGGTCAGCGCGGTACCCGGCGGCCGTCGCGAGGAAGGCGAGCGTTACGAAGCCAGTGACGCCCAGCGCCAGCATCTGACCGATCGAAGCGCCGGCCACCCAGAACATCGTCACGGTGATGATGAGGATGATGAGCGTGGTGCCCAGGTTCGGCTGGAGCAGGATGAGAACGCTGACCGAACCAATGATGACGACGAACGGCAGCAATCCGTGCTCGAAGCTGCGCACTTCGTCGCCCTTCGACGCCAGCCAGGCAGCGAGATAGATGATGACTGAGATCTTGGCGAACTCGGCGGGCTGGATGGTCAGTTCACCGACACCGATCCAGCGCTGCGCACCGCCGCCCTTCACGCCGATGGCGAGCACGACGATGAGCAGCCCGATCGTGAGCGCCATGATCGGGACAGCGAGCGGGCGCAGGCGGCGATAGTCGGTGCGGGCCATGATCACCAGTGCGATGGCCCCGGCGGCCGCCCACACCATCTGGCGGACAAGGAAGTGGTACGGGTCTCCGAAGTCGACCAGCGCCCGGACGAAGCTCGAGCTGTAGACGACGACGAAGCCGATGACGGTCAGCGCCGCGGTGAGGGCCACAATCGCGTAGTCGGGGCGGCCGGGCGCCCAGGAGCCGGTCTGTTGTGCTGCTGCTATGGCGACACCTCCGGGACAAACCCGGGCAGGGCCCGGACGAGCTGGCGAAACGCCTCGCCGCGCGCTTCGAAATTGGGGTAGGCATCGAAACTGGTCCCGGCAGGCGAGAGGAGGACCGCATCGCCCGGCTGAACGCGCGCCGCCGCCGCTGCGACGGCTTCCTCGAGGGTGGTCACGAGGGTGCAGTCGGTCACGGCTTCGCGCATGGCCGACTGGAAGAGCCCGCCCGATTCGCCGAAACAGACCACGGCGCGGCAGCGCGTACGTGCCAGTTCACGCAGGCCGTCGAGGTCGAGGTTCTTGTCGCGGCCACCCATGAGGAGGACGACCGGTTCGGTGAAGGCCCGAAGACCAGCGATGGCGCGCTCGGGGCTGGTCGCGATGCTGTCGTTCACCCAGACAGCGCCGCCAGCACGGCCGACGATTTCGAGCCGGTGGGCGACACCCGTGAACCCGCGAATGGCGCGCGCCATCGCTTCGACAGGGAAGCCCGCCTGGCTGCCAATCGCGCAGGCCATCGTCACATTCGCGAGGTTGTGCGTGCCCCGCAGGCGGATGTCCGCGACCGGGACGACGGTAGCCGGGCGGCGTCCAATTCGCACGAGCACGGCGCCGTCTTCGACCCATGCGCCGTCGCCTTCCGGCTCCGCTGTGAGGGAGGTGCGGACGAGCCGGCCGCGAACGGCGGGCATGAGCGCGCGGCTCGTGTGGTCGTCAGCGTTGAGGATGGCGGCGTCATCGCGGGATTGGAAGGCGAGGATGTTGCGCTTCAAGCCCACGTATTCGTCCCAGCTGAACTGGTCGAGGTGATTCGGGGTGACGTTCGTGATCGCGGCAATAGTGGGGCTGCGGTCGGTGTACTGGAGCTGGGTGTGGCTGATCTCCAGGATGACCGTGGTCTCCGGGCCAAGCTCCGGCAGGCGGGCAAGCATAGCCTCGCCGATGTTCCCTCCGACGGCCGAGTCGATGCCGGCCTCGCGGGCCATCGCCCCAACAAGCGCCGTCGTGGTCGACTTCCCGCTGGACCCGGTGATGCCGATGGTTCGGCCCGGGCAGAGTTGGAGGAAGAGCCGCATCTGCGAGGTCACCGGGATGCCGAGTTCACGGGCGCGGACGAGCGCGGGGTTGTAGCGGAGGACCGACTGCGAGACGGCGACGAGGTCGTAGCCCGCGGGGTCAAGCAGCGGCTGCCCGCTGACCATGCGTTCGACCCCGTCGGGGACGGTGGCGCCGGCAGCGGCGAGGGCCTCGTTCGAACGAGTGTCGCTGATCGTCACGTGGGCCTCGTGGGCGAGGAGCCAGCGGGCGAGGTCGCGGCCTTCCATGCCGAGGGAGTAGACCAGGACGCGCTTGCCGCGAACGTCGGGGATTGCCGGCTGGAGGGTTCCGTTGGCCGCGGGCATCACGGCACCTCCAGGGCGAGGGCGACGCCGGCCATCGCAGCGACGATGGAGACGAGCCAGAAGCGCGTGACGATCTGGGTTTCCGCCCACCCGCTGAGTTCGAGGTGATGGTGGAAAGGCGCACGGCGGAAAAGCCGCTTGCCTCCGCTCAAGCGGTAGTAACCGATCTGGAGCAGGTTGCTGCCCATTTCGGCCACGAAAACGATGCCGATGACCGGCAGCAGCAACCACTGGCCGGTCATCAACGCAATGACTGCCAGCGACGACCCGAGGGCGAGCGCTCCGGTGTCGCCCATGATGACCTTCGCCGGGTGGGCGTTGTACCAGAGGAAGCCGAGCGTGGACCCGGCGATGATGAAGGCGAACGTCGCGACGAACTCCTGCCCCTGGATGAAGCCGAGGATGCCGTAGGCGATGAACGCGATGAGCGTGGTGCCGCCAGCAAGCCCGTCGAGGCCGTCAGTTACGGCAACGGCGCTGGTGGTCGCGACGATGATCCCGGCCGCCAGCGGGATGTAGAACAGGCCAAGTTCGTAACTGCCGACGTACGGGATGTTGATCGACTGCACCTCGATGTACTCGAAAAGCACGATCGCAGCCGCCAGCCCGAAGAGCGCCGTGAAGCTCATCTTGAAGCGCCAGGAGAGGCCCTTCTGGGCGCGGTGCTGGAGCGTACCCAGGTCATCGACGAAACCGGCAGCCATCGTGATGCCGATCATCCCGAGCGGAAGGAGGATGGACTGGTGGTTCCACCAGTCGACCGCGACAGCGGTCACGAGGAAGGTCGGGAGCCAGATGATGAAGCCACCGAAGGTGGGGGTGCCGGCCTTCTTCTGGTGCTCGGGCAGGTACTCGCTGATCTCCTTGCCGATTTTCTGGCGGCGCAGGTAGTTAACGATCGGCGTGCCGATGGCGACGGCGACGAAGAAAGTGATGGCTCCCGTGAACAGCGCGTGGATCATGCGGCGGCCCCCAGCAGCGGGAGGATGGTCTCGAAGGCCTCGCCGCGGGAGGCTTTGACGAGGACGGTGACGCCGTCGTTGAGCAGGCTCGCTGCTTCGGTGGCGGCCTCCTCCTTCGTGGCAAACCAGCGCACATCGGCGTGGCCAGCTTCGCGGGCGGCGTCGGCGAGGGCGCGGCA
>JBDHWA010000245.1:0-3924 GCA_039809945.1 Dehalococcoidia bacterium
CGGCTTCGTCTCCTCAAGGTCCCGGAGCACGTCTGTCGCGTAGAGCGATTCAAGGTCGTACTGGTGGACCCGCGCCGTCACGGCGACGTCGAGCATCTGCCGCCCGTCGCTGACCGAAATCGTGCCGGGCACCCGCTTCAGGTAGATGTACGACTGTTCGAGCGTGCATTCGACAAGCATCACGCAGAAGCGCGCGCCGCCGAGGTGGGCGAGGAAATCGGAACTGCGGGTCAGCCGTTTGAGGACCTCGACGAGGCCGTTGACGGCCCGGTCCGCGAAGTCGTCGCCGCGTCGCTCACGCACGCCGTCGATATTTTCGAGCGAGAGCTGGATGAGCACGAACGGCGCGTTGTGCGTGCGGGCGCGCGGCATCTCGCGGCGCAGTTCGGCCAACACATAGTTGCGGTTCGGGAGGTTGTGGAACTCGCTCAGGTAGGCCGCGCCGTGGAGTTTCGTGCTCACACGCCGCCAGCTTCGCGAGCCCAGCCAGCCGAGAACGAACAGGTTGATGTTGACGATGAGGAAGAGGAGGCAGAATGCAGCAGAGACGATCAGGTTCGACGTCGTGGGCTTCGCCATCGTCGCGCTGATCTGCACCGCGAGCACCAACCCCCAGCCGACCAGCAAGGCGGCGCGGATCAGGTGCTTGCGCGTCTCGTGGGCCTGCTTTTCAGGCCGCTCGGCTGCTTGCTCGTTGCCCATACATTGTCCTCACTAACGGATATCGGCAGACCCTTGAGCCGTCATCAGGCTGCGCCGGATTCTTCCCGTTCTTCCCCGTCGAGTTCTCCGTGGTGAGGCGCGTACCAGCGCGGGGCCCGCGATGTGACGTGGACCAAAAACGCGCGCGCTTTCTCTTCGATAGTGGCCATGCCGCCGTGAACCTTGTTGAGCACCGTGTCGACCGCGGGCGGCAGAGCGACGGCAGGGCGGCGCAGCTGGTCATGCGTGAAGTCGAACCCACAGGCGAGGCCCTCGCGGTTGCAGGCCAGGTCGGCCGCCGCGATCAGGTCGCCCATCGAACCCAGGGCGGCCACGCCCTTCGCCGGGTGGTGATCGCGGATTGCCTGCACCAGCGACTCCGGGAACTTCCAGCGCTGAGCGAGCCGCGCCCCCACGTGTTCGTGGCCGATCTGGAAGACCGCAAGCTCCGCATCGCGGTACTTCATCCCCTCGTGGTTCACGAGGTCGATGACGTCGCCGAACATCTTCGGCTCTGCCAGCAACATCGCGAGCTTGCCTACGTCATGAAGCACGCCAGCGGTGAAGGCGTCTTCCGGCCTGCTGATGCGCGTCTCGCGGGCCAGCAGTTCGGCAACCAGCCCGACGCTGACCGAGTGGGCCCAGAACAGGTCCTGGTCGAAGCCGGCGGCCTCGGAACTCGGCACGTTGAAGGCATCGATGATGCCGGACGAGATGGCCACCGAACGGACGGTGCGCATGCCCAGGAGGATGACTGCCTCGCGGACGTTCGAGATGCGGCGCGCATAGCCGTAATAGGCCGAGTTCGAAAGCTTGAGCAGCTTCGACGTCAGCGCCTGGTCCGAACTGATGACCGTGGCGAGGTCCATCGCCGCCGACCGCTCGTCCTCGGCGATCTGGATCGCCTTCGTGGCGACGCTCTTCAGCGGCGTGAGGTCCGTCGTCCGGTTGACGATCAGGCGCAGGCGGTTCCGCGCTTCGAGTTCGAGCGGGGCAGATTCGGTGGTCACGCGGCACTCCTGTTGTCGTCACGGTTGATGTCGTCACTGATGATGCGGTTCCGTCCTGCCCGTTTCGCTGCGTACAGCCGGTCGTCGGCGATACGCAGTGCGTCGATGAGGCTATCCGCGCACTGGGGAATAGCCGCGACGCCCCCCGAGGTCGTGACCGAGACGGTTAATCCATCGCTCAGGAGGATCCTGGTTCCTTCGATTGCCGCCCGCGCGCGTTCAGCGAAGGCGGCAACGGCCGCCAGGTCGGCGCCCGGCAGGAAGGCGACGAACTCCTCGCCTCCGAGGCGGCCGACGATGTCGCCGTGCCGTGCGACCTTGCGCAACGCTGCCCCGACGGAGGTCAGCACTTTGTCGCCGATGAGGTGGCCGTAGGAGTCGTTGACCAGCTTGAAGTGGTCAAGGTCGAACACGGCCACCCCGAAGTTCGGACGTTCGAGTCCGGAAGCGAGTAGGACATCCTCGGCCTCTTCCATCGCGCTGCCGCGCCGCAGGAGGCCGGTCAGCTGGTCGTGATGCGCCAGGTGGTCCAGTTTCGAAACGAGATGGTTGAGCTGGGCGTTCTTGCTGCGCAGTGCGTCCTCGATTTCGCGCACGCTCGAATGGTCGCGGACGTAGTAGACGGTGCCGAGGATGCAACCGTAGCGGTCCCGCATGACCGCCGCCGAGAATGCAGCGGAGAAACGCCCGCCGCCCTTGCGCGCGGCCAGCACTTCCATGTTGGAGACAGTGGTATGGCGGTCCAGTTGATCCCGCAGCCGCCGGTGCGACTGGGCATCGGCGATGAGCGTGCGGAAGCTGCGGCCCATCACCTCCACCGGCTCGTACCCGAACATCGCTTCGCTCGCCCCCGCGAACAGCGCGATATCGCCGGCCTGGTCGGTCACGATCACCCCATCCGGGCAGGCGAACAGCATGAGCTGCAGCAAGTCCGGGTCAGTGAGCAGGGCAATGAAGTCGGTCTGACCGGTCAATGGCCTCCCCATGGGGCGATGTCTCCCCATGGGTATCGGCCGGAGGTGACGGTTGGCATAGCGCGGAGATGCGCGGAGTCAGTCCCAGGGGTGAGGCTGTGACCCTCGTGGTTCGAGGATGGCGCGATAGCCCGTTCGCTGGGCCTTCACGCGAAATTCCCTGATCAGCATGCTCACGAATGCCTCCACCTGGACCCAGCCCGTCGGGATGTGGGCATGCTCCAGGCGCGTGTTTGGGTGATCTGGGATGTGAAGGTGCGGCTCGTTGAACGCTTGTTCGCCTGGATGCCAGTGAAACGCAACGAGTTCTCGTTGGGACTCGGTGTCCTCCATAACTGCGTAGGTGTATCCCCGGGTGCCCACGTGCCAGGTTCCTTCAGCGCCGTCCGCGAGAACCTCGAACGACCGGTGCACATAAACGAGATAGGACGGGCTGCCCTGTGCGGTGGCGACGCGAATGGGTTCGTTGCCCGCGAGAATCAAGTTGTGACGTTTACCGTCTCCCGGATTGTGGCAATCGGTCGCAAGGTGAGCTGTAGGGTGAACACAAGAGACCGCCTTCCGGACCCGCTGAACGTAGTAGGAGAGCGCTTCCCGCGGAGTGCTTCCAGTCACGCTTCCGCCCGACGCCTACGGTTTCGGGACTCGAACCGCGAGCACCCTGCGGACCGGGAGTGACTCCTGTCTCGCACGCAGGTCGCCCCGCTCCCACCGCAACTCAAACTCTTCGGCGCTCATGCCGAGGTGCTTTCGCGCCTGGGCATCGAAGAGGCTCCATGCCTCCGTCGGCGTGAGCACGGCAACGCCGTCACCGAGAACCCCGGAAGGGCCCTCCGCCTCCCGAATACGCGGACTCTTCACATCTTGCCGTCGATGGTGCCTGGCGAGCGTCATGTTCGTATTCTACGACATCCTCCCGCGGCCCCCGGCTCGCCGCTATCCCCAACCCCTATCCCTCAAATCTTCCCCGTGAGCCGCGCCCTTTCCAGCGTGACCTCGAAGAGGCGCGCTGTCGCTGCGTCGATCATGACGCCGCCGGCGTTCGCGGCGCCGGCCCCGGCTGCTTCGGCTTCCCGGACCTGGGCCACCATGCGCTGGGCGCGGGCTATCTCCGCGTCGGTCGGCGAGTAGACGTCGTTCGCGATCGGTACCTGCGAGGGGTGGATGGCCCACTTGCCCACTGCGCCGAGCGCCGACGCCCAGGTCGCTTCGCGGCGATAGCCCTCATCGTCCCGGAA
>JBDHWA010000246.1:0-3912 GCA_039809945.1 Dehalococcoidia bacterium
TGCCCTACAAGGGCCCCGGCGCGATGGGCATCGGCAAGCCCCTGAAGTCCATCCTCCACATGAACCCGGACATCCCGGTGTGGCTGGGCAGCGGCACCGAAACGAACGTCCGCATGGCCGCCGAAGTGGCCGACGGCATCCTCCCGCTCGGCTTCGTCCCCGCCCTCGCGCCGATGTACCGGCAGTGGATCGAAGAGGGGTTCGCCCGCGCAGGCAACGGCAAGAGCTGGAAGAACTTCGAAATGCAGACCAGCGTCCGCGTCATCATCACGAACGACGTGCGCGAGGCCTTCCGGCAGATGAAGCCGCAGATCGCCCTTTACGTCGGCGGTATGGGCCACAAGGACAAGAACTTCCACAACGACATGATGGTTCGCCGCGGCTACGGCGACGCCGCCAAGACCATCCAGGAGCTGTACCTCGCCCACCGCAAGGGCGAAGCGATGGAGGCCGTCCCTGACGAATTCTGCGACGATGGCGCGCTCGTCGGCCCGCCGGACCGCATCCGCGAACGGTACAAGGCGTGGGCCGACAGCGGCCTCACCGGCCTCACCGTCTCGGGTGACGACGCGGCCGTCGAGCTGATGGCCGAGATCGCCCGCGAGTAAGCGCCGCGACTGCGCCGGGTCTGGTACCGTTTTGGCGTGGCCGAATCACTCGCCGGGAAGCTCCTCGTCGCCAGCCTGCGCATCACCGAGCCGACGTTCTTCCGGACGGTCGTGCTCATGTGCGCACATGACGAAAACGGCGCACTCGGAGTGGTCATTAATCGCCCGTTGAAGACGGAAGCGGTATCGGCGCACCTGCCCCAGTTCGTGCCGCTGGTGCGGGAGCCGGGCTGCGTGTTCAGCGGCGGACCGGTCGAGACCAGTTCGGCACTCGCCCTCGGCCGCTGGAAGGACTGGATCATCACGCCCACGCCGAACGCGGTCATCGGCCGGGTCGGCCTGCTGGACCTCGGCAAGCCGATCGAGGAGATGGAAGCGGCAATCGACGAGGTGCGGCTGTTCGCGGGCTACTCCGGCTGGGGCGCTGGCCAGCTCGAAGGCGAATTGCAGGAGGAGTCCTGGTTCGTGGTCGATGCCACGCCCGAGGACCCTTTCACCCGCGAACCGGAGACCCTCTGGCGGGACGTCCTTCGCCGCCAGCCGGGCAAGCTCGCGATGTTCGCCTACGCCCCGCGTGACCCCGGCGTGAACTGAGCGGCGGCGCCGATTTCGCGCACCGGCGCGGATCCCCAAGGCGAATTCACGGTACCCTAGGCGCAGCGCCCGCAACTCGCTCATGGAACGGAAACGCCAATGACTGACCGTATCTCCTGGTTCCCAATCGCCGACCGCGAAACCTGCGCGCCCGAAACGCGCGCTCTCTTCGAACAGCTCGAATCGAAGCTCGGCTTCGTCCCCAACGTCTTCCAGGCGTTCGCCTGGCGCGAGACGCGGATGAACAAGTGGCGCGCCCATTTCGAAGACCTGATGACGCCGAGCGAAGGCCTCGGCAAGGTCGAGCGCGAGATGATATCGGTCGTGGTTTCGATGCAGAACCAGTGCCTCTACTGCCTCACGAGCCACGGCTTCGCCCTCCGCGCCCTGATGAAGGACCCGGTGAAGGCCGACCGCGTGGTGCTCGATTACCGTCGCGCTGGCCTGAGCGAAAAGCACATGGCCATGCTCGACTTCGCCGTCAAACTCACTCTCGACCCGGTGACCGTCGCCGAAGAGGACATCGACGAACTCCGGGCGGTCGGTTTCAGCGACGAAGACGTGTGGGACATCGTGGAAGTGACGGCGATGTTCAATTTCACGAACCGCCTGATGAGCGGCGTTGGCGCGATGCCGAACCCCGAGTACCACGGGATGGCCCGCTAACCGCCACCGCCATCGCCAGCCTCCCGGGAGGGAACCGCGAGCACACGGTTGTGGCCTTGCACACCCCAGGGAAGCGCGAATCAACCGAGATCCGACCGTAAGGGAGGCCACGCGGTCGCGCACGCGGAACGGTTCGCTCCATGGAACCGTTGTGGCCGGCGTTCAACGGTCGCGCCTCGGAGACGTCGGAGCCTCCCTTACGGTCGGATCCAGGATTGGGGTCGCGCCCAGTGACGCCATCCATGCTCGCCCGGGACATGTTTCCGGCGTCGGAACTGCCTTGCTGACGCGCGGGCCTTTGCGAACGGGGTCGCCGTGCGCGGTTCCCCTCAACCGCCGCTACAGCTTCAGGCGCAGGAACACCACGTCGTGGCCCTGGTCCTGGTCGTCCCGGACCCAGGCCTTGAGGTCGCCGGCCACTTCGGCGCCGAGGTATTCGGCCGCGTGGATGGCGAGTTCCTGGATGCCCGCCACGCATTCGAAGAGCACCTCGCGCAGGCCTGCCTCCCGCGCGACTTCCACCAGTTCGTTCATGAGCGTCACCGCGAGGCCGCGGTCGCGCGAATCCGGCGCGATGACCACCCGGATCTCGCCGGCGTGGGCCAGCGAGGCCGACCGGTGGCGAATGAGCACCGCATTCCCGGCGACGTTGTGCCCGTCGAACGCGAGCAACGGGATCGCGTAGCTGAAATCGAGGTTCTCGATCCAGCCCCGGATGACATTGCGCGAGGTCACATCGTCCTTGAGGAAGAACCTCTCGCGCGCCGGGATACCCTGGAAGAACTCGACCAGCGCCGACTCATCGGCGCGGCTCATCGGCCGGACCGTCACCTGCGAGCCGTCGCGGAGTTGCATCACGCGGGGGTAACGGTGGGAGAGGTTGACGCGCACAGGCAGCACTCCGGGTTAGTCGCCACAGCATGCCACAGGCCCGACGAAGGCGAATCAGCGCGGCTCGACGGGCGGTTTGATGGCGCGCAACCAGAGGTGGCCCTCCTCCATGCCCACCCAGTTCCCCCAGAACCGCTCGCAGAAGTACTGGGCGCGGTCGTTCCGGTTGGCCAGCCAGTCAAAGATGTGGCCGAGGACGCGCCGCACCGGCTTCGCCTGCCAGGTGTCGGCGTTCATGTTGAAGTTGATGCGCCGCTTCACGGTTTCGAACTTCGCCGGGTGGTAGTAGCCCCAGGCCTGCCCGTCGAAAGTCGCGGGGTCGAAGTATTCGAACGTCGCGAGGAGCACGCCGCGTTTGTGCGTCGGGTCCTTCCAGGTGACGAACTTCGAGGTGCCGTGGGGGAAGCGGAGGTAGACCGAGGCGCCCGGCTTGCAGACCCGCCAGATCTCGCCCATGAAGGCCATCAGGTCGTCGACGTGTTCGACGATGTGCGAGGCCTGCAGGTCATCGACCGAATTGTCGCGCAGGGGGAGCGGCTTCCCGACGTCGGCGATGACATCGACGCCGGGGATCTTCGCGACATCGAGGCCGATAGCGCCGGGCTTCTTCCGCCAGCCGCAGCCGAGGTCGATGGAGACGCGGGAGTTAGCGCTGCGAGCGGCAGGTTCGGGCATGGGGCGATTATCGAAGGTGACGCGGGCGGGTGCGAGTTCGGCGGGCACGACTTCAAGGCGCTGTTCCAGTTCGACATCGAACGTGCGCTCCATACGCCGTGGGCGAACTGGGGCACAGCCGAAGCATGGCCAACCTTCCGGAAGTGGGCCGCCCGGTAGGCCTTCGAAGGTTGCCGAACGGGGAGCACGAACTGGAAGAGGGCCCCTTTCGGCCAGCTTCCGGGCGGGACGAGTGAACACACCGTGGACGATGAGTGAACGGCCGATTGGAACTTTGTAGGAAGTGGCTGAACGGGCGAAAAAGGGGTTCCCAGGGGGTGTCGGCATGGTGAATATGTGATGGACGAGCGGGGACACAGGGAAACAGAAGGTGAACAATGAGTGCTGCAGTTCCAGCGGCAATGCTGATCGATAGCGATGATCAGGTGCGCGAATGGATGCGCGCCAAGATCGAGCATGGCGGTATCGAAGTAATCGC
>JBDHWA010000247.1:0-3906 GCA_039809945.1 Dehalococcoidia bacterium
AAACCCGAACCACATTCGATTCTCCCCCGCACCCTCGTGTAGAATCGCCCCCGCCGCCTGCCCGGCGGCCTCGGGGGAACCTTTGCCGCCTGTCTTCGATATCGTCTTCCTGGGGACCGGGAGCCCAATCCCCAGCCCCGACCGGTGTGGCTGCGGCCACGTCGTCGTCGCGGGAGAATCGCACGTCCTGGTGGACTGCGGGTACGGTTCGGCCCGCCGCCTGATGCCAACCGGCATCGTCCCGGCCACCATCGATACCGCCGTCTTCACTCACATGCACACCGACCACATCACCGATGTGCCGGACTTCCTCAACCTGCGCTGGACTTCGGGCGCGACGAAGCCGCTGCAGGTGTTCGGCCCAACCGGCACGAAGAAGATGATGGACGGCTTCCTCCTCGCCCTCGAGGACGATATCCGCTTCCGCCTGGCCCACCACCCGGGCAAGTTGCACCCGGACGGCATCCGCGTCGAGGTCACCGAGATCCCGGCCACGCCCGATGCCGCGCCGTTCGCCACCGCGGCCAGCGGGCTTTCGCTCGAAAGCTTCGAGGTCGACCACTTCCCGGTGGTCCCCGCGCTGGGCTACCGGTTCCGCTTCGACGGCCGGAGTGCGGTGCTTTCGGGCGATACGAGCATGTGCGATTCGCTGCTCGCCGCCGCCCAGGGCGCGGACCTGCTGGTGAGCGACGCCCTGAACCCGGCGATGTTCGCCCAGTTCACCGAGCGGGTGCGGGCCATCCGCCCGCTCGCGGCGGCGCTCTTCGATGACGTGCCGAGCTACCACATCCACACGCCGGAGGTGGCCCGCCTCGCGCGTGACGCCGGGGTCGGCCGCCTCGTCCTCAGCCACCTGCTGCCGAACCTGCCGAACGACCCGGCGATGGAGGAGCAGTTCGCGGCCGGGATGAGCGACATCTTCCCCGGCCCCATCCAGATCGCGCGCGACACCCAGCGCATCAGCGTCGAAAAGAGGAACCAACCATGAGCCACGAAGAGATGTTCGTTACGAGCCTGCGCAACCGCATCAACGCCATGAATGTGCTCTGGGAGCGCGCCGTCAGCGACCTTTCGCTCGAACAGGTGAACCACCACGAGCGCGACGGTGTGCTGCCCATGGCCTTCAGCTTCAGCCACTACATCAAGGCCCAGGACCAGTCCGTCAGCCGCGTCTTCCTCGCCGAAAACCCGCTCTGGGAGACGGGCGGCTGGCGCGACAAGGTGGGCGTGACCGTCGATGTCCTCGGCCGCGAAGAGACCGTGGAGGAGATGCAGCACCTCCGCTTCGGCGACCTCGACGCGTGGCGGGCATACCAGTCGGCGGTCATCGCCCGGACGAAAGGCGCCCTCGAAACCATCACCGCCGAGCGCCTGGCCGAAGTCCTCATGCCCCAGTTGCCGCCGAACATGCAGAACATCTTCTGCGCGATCGTCATCGGGCCGGGCGCGCCGCTGCGCCGGCTCGAAGTGCTGGAGTGCTTCGTCTACCAGCACGGCCTTCGCCACATGGGCGAAATCGAGCACGGCCGCGCGCTCGTGGGCCTGCAGGGGATGACGAGCTGACGGATCGTGGGGATCTCGCCGGAAGCCTCCGTCGTGTCGGCAAGGAGGGGCAAAGTCGTCAACGCGCTCGGCGGGGAGGACAGGGAGCACCGATAAACAGCGATTCTGGATCCAGGGCGTACCTGGGGTTCAGCCCGGCTCCGCGAATCGACTGCGCATGAGGGCGACCAATTCGCCTTGCAGCCAGCTCTCGTAGCGGTCAAAGGACCACCCGAGGCCTTCGGTGAACAGGAAGGTCTCAGGGAGGATAAGCAGCTCCAGGTGAGCAGCGACGTCCTCGACGGAACCGGGATCCACGAGTCCCATGTCAACGAGGCGCCCACAGAGCCGTTGCACGCCGCCCTTCCGCCGGGCAGCGATCTCATCGCGCATCGGCGCGAGAGCGGCGTCATTCGGAGCGGCCTGGGCAAGCGCCCGGATGATGTCGCCGTAGTGCTCGAAGAACCGGCGGTGCATCGTCGCGACCGTCGTTGCGAGTTCACCCAGGTCTTCGCTGGTCGCGAGCGTCCGTTGGAGCTCCTCCACCCCGATGCCATCATCCGCGAGGTCGACGAGCGCGACCAGGACTCCGTGCTTCGAACCGAAGAGGGAGTAGATCGTCTGGACCGCCACCCCCGCCTCCTTTGCCAGGAGGCGAACGGGCGTCTCCGCGAAAGCTCGCTGGGCGAGGAGCCGCCGCGCGGTGAGCAGGACCGACTGCCGGACGTACTGGCTGTATTGCTCGCGTGCTCGTGGAACAGCGGGCGTTGACTGGTTCATCGCGCCTCCACTATAGTCCCAGAACACTGTTCTAGAATAAGAACAGAGTTCTTCTCAGCCGCGAGGATGCATGGCTACTGAATCGATCCGCACAGCGCCGCAAGACATCTCGGGTCTTCGCCGGCGTGTCGACGTCCTGTCGCTCTACCTCCTGGGCATCTTCGTACTGGGGGTCCTTGTCCAGGTCTTCCTCGCCGGGCGAGGCGCGTTCGGCATCATGCAGGGGGAGGATGGATTCGCCGCGCACCGGGCGATGGGGAATGCCCTCGCCCTGGCCAGCATCCTTCTCGCCATCCTCTCGTTGATCGCTCGTCCGAGCATCGCGATGGTCGTGGGCACCGTTGTGCTGGGCCTGCTCACCGAGGTGGGTGAGCACGCGCTCGCCGACGGGGGCCATTCGCACGTGTGGCTCGGAGCTCTCCACGCATTGGATGGCGTCCTCATCCTCCTGCTCGCGATCGCGCTCGTTATCGCATCGCTGCGCCGCACGGGCCGCCGTCTCGACCCCTGGCAATCGCGCCTGCTTCGCTAGTTCGCACGAGCGGCGGCCCGCCCGCGCCTCGTTTTCAGTTCACCCTAAGGAGAGTGCCATGTCAGACCCATCCCCCCTTACCGTTGCCGAAGGGATCTTCGCCCGTCTCGAGCACGCATGGAACGCCGGAGACGGCGCGGCGTTTGGCGAGCCCTTCGCCGATCAGACCGACTTCATCGACATCCGCGGCGTCCTCCATCGGGGCGATGGCGCCTTGATCGGCGAGGAACACCAGGGGATCTTCGACACCATCTACCGCGGGAGCTCCATCCGCTACCGCGTGCGCGATGTGCGGACGCTGACGTCCGATTGCATCCTCGCGCACGCAACAGGCACCCTCGATGCCCCGGGGGGCCCGCTTCAGGGCGTCCACACCGCGATCGCGACCGCGGTCATCGTGGGCGAGGGCGGAGGCGCGCGCATCACGGCCTTCCACAACACCCTCATCACCGAACCATCCGCACTGCCCAAGCAGTGAGTCGGGCCCCCAAGTGGCTGGGTGCAGGGACAATGAGAGCCCGGCAGTAAATTCGGTCATGCCCCGAAGTTGGTCGTGGTGCTATGCGACTCCGGAGGCTGCCTGAGCTCGCGAAGCTCCTCGAGCACGGCCGCGCACTCGTGGGCCTGCAGGGGATGACGAGCTGACGGATCGTGTGAACTGCGTCACATCGTTCACTGTAATCTTTACCATCGGGTAGGGAGCCGCGACCGGTTCCCTCCTACGGTAGAGTCATGACAGTGACAACGCCTTCTCCCATTGAAACGTCCCGTGTGACGAGCTGGACACCGCGCCAGCGGGAGGTTCTCACCCTGCTCGCACGCGGCCGCACGAACCGCGAAATCGCCGAGGAACTCGGCATCAGCCTCGACGGCGCCAAGTGGCACGTCAGCGAAATCATCACCCGCCTCGGCGTCCAATCGCGCGATGAGGCGGCCGAATACTGGCGCCACGAAAACGGCTGGCGGATGCGCATCACACGCGTTGCCGGCTTCGCCACCTCGGGCGTCTTCAAGTGGGCCGGGGTTACTGCCCTGGCCGCCGGGGTCGCCAT
>JBDHWA010000248.1:0-3885 GCA_039809945.1 Dehalococcoidia bacterium
CTGCCCGGGCCGTTCGCGTTCGAGAGGATGGGGGTTGAACCCATACCCCGGCACCGCCGGCAGGCGGAGACGGTTTCCAGCAGCGTGGACAGTTCGCGTACCATCGGCGCACCCAATTCGAGGTGATTTCCCCTGGACTTCCGTGTTGTTGCGTCTGGCCTGCGCTTCCCCGAAGGGCCGCTCGAACTTCCCAACGGCGACATCCTGCTGGTCGAGATCGCCGCTGGCTGCCTGACGCGCGTGACACCTTCGGGTGAAAAGTCGCTGTTCGCGCAGACCGGCGGCGGTCCGAACGGCCTGGCGCTTGGCCCCGATGGCGCAGTCTATGTCTGCCAGAACGGCGGGTTCCAGTGGTCTCAGCGGCCGCTGCCCGACGGCTCGACGGGCCTCTTCCCGGGCGAGCAGCCGGACGACTACATCGGCGGGCAAATCCAGCGGGTGAGCGCGGACGGCGCCGAAGTTACCACGCTCTACGACAACTGCGACGGCGAGCGGCTGAAGGGGCCGAACGACCTCGTTTTCGATGCCGAGGGCAACTTCTACTTCACCGACCACGGGAAGACGCGCCCTCGCGACCGCGACCGCACCGGTGTGTTCTACGCCTCGCCAGACGGAAAGATGATCAAGGAGGTCATCTTCCCGATGGAGGCCCCGAACGGTGTCGGCCTGAGCCCCGACGGCAAGACGCTCTACGTCGCTGAGACGCCGACCGGACGGCTGTACGCGTTCGAACTGAACGGCCCCGGGCAGGTGGGACGCCGCCGCGTCGTCGGCACGGTGCCGGGCGCGCCGCCGTTCGGGTACGCGCTGTGTGATTCGCTCGTGGTCGACGGCGAGGGGAACGTCATTGTGGCGACGATCCTGAACGGCGGGCTGACCTCGTTCAGCCCCGATGGCACGGTGACCCACTACCCGTGCCCGGACCTGCTCACTACAAACGCGTGCTTCGCCGGGCCGGGGCTGCGGACTCTCTACGCCACCCTGAGCACATCGGGCCGCCTTATCGCGTTCGATAACTGGCCAACCGGCGGGCTGAAGCTGAACTTCTGACCAGCGGGGTCAGGCGAGCGCGGCGAGCTTCGCCGGCGCGATGACCCGGTAGGCCTCGCGGATGACGGTCTCCACCTCGGCCCAGTCTTCGCGAGGCAGGTCGAGCCGGACGCCGAGCCAGCCGCGGTGGCCAACATACGGGGGCCGGAAGTAGCGTTCGGGGTCTGAGGCTATGAGCGCGTCCTGCGCTCCGAACGGCGCCGCCGCCCAGAACCCGAGCGGGCCGCCGTGATGGTTCGTCGAGAACATCACGAACAGTTTCTTGTCGCGAACGAACCAGGCTGGCTCGCCGTGGCTCACGCGTTCCGTGGTTTCTGGGAGGGCCAGGCAGATTTCGCGGCAGCGCCTCACCAGTTCGTCGACTGAACGGTCACTCATGGTTTACCCCCGAATTTGCCGGTTCCGGCGCCCTGCAGCCTGACCGGCGGCCCTTCCGTTGCCGTCATTACCTGTGGGCGAGTCTGCCCAGGGGAGGCGCAGGTGGCGGTTCCGGTTGCACTCGAAGGCTTCGGGCCCGGCCTTGCCGGCGGCATCGTCGCAGAATGGTACGTCGCGGACGGTACGCCTGTGGATACCGGCGAAGCGGTCTGCCGTGTCGAAAGCGGCTTCATCGCGATCGAAATCGAAGCTGGCGGCACCGGTGTCCTTCGCCACCAGGTGCCCGCAGGCGAGGTGAGCGGCGATGGTCCCCTGGGCCTCATCGTCGCGCCCGGCGAGGCGCCGCTGCGCGAACCCACGCCCGAGGTTGATCCCGGACAGGCGCCAGAGGCCGCTGCACCGGAGGCCGAAGTCGCGGCCGCTGCACCGGCGCCGCCTCCATTCGAAGAAGCGCTGGTTGAGGCCGTGGTTGTGCCGTTCCCGAAGAAGTTCTCCGGAGCGCCCGGCCGGGCCTGGGACCCGGTCCCCGGCGATGCCGTGGAGTTCGACAGTTCGCTCTTCGGCGACAGCCCCCACGACCGCACCCCATCACTGGAGGAACCGGGCGGCTCCATTCCCGGGCTGCCCCTGTGGGAGCAGGAGCAGGACTCTCCTGTGGAGATGGAAACCACGTTCACGCGCATTCAGCAAGAAGCGCGTGCCACGGCCCAGGTCCTCACGATGACCATGGTCGTCAACCTCGGAGAAGCGGAACGGATGCGCGGAGCATTCGAGCGAGAGTGGGGCGAACAGGGCCCGACGCCGATGCTCGAGGACGTCGTCTTCCGGGCCATCGCGTGGGCGCTGGAGGACACGCCGTTCGCCGGCGGCACCGGGGCGATGCTCGTGGCGACGACGGAGTGCGACCTTGCTTTCGCGGTTCGCGAACCTGCAGCTCGCAGCTTCCGCGATGGCGTCACGGCACGTGCCGCAGTCGGCGATGAAGCATTCGAATCGGCCGCGTGGCTTTTCGTCTCCCTCGCGGCGCTGGGGGTTTCGTCTGCGACGCCGCGGCTCGAACCCGGGCGGCACATGTCGTTCGCGCTCGGCGCACGGGATGACGCGGGCCGCGCTTCGCTCAAGATCGCCTATGACAGCGCGCTCTGGAGCGAAGGCTCGGCAGCCCGGCTGCTGGCGCGGGTGCGCGACATCCTCGACCTCCCGTATGCGATGCTGACATGAGGAAGGGGAATCGCCGGATGGAGCAACACCGCCGCGATATTGCGGTCTATGACCTCGGCACGACCTCGTACGCCGAGGTGCACGAGTTGCAGAAGCGGCTGCAGGAGCAGCGGCGCGAAGGCGGCGGGCAGGACACCCTGCTCCTGACCGAGCACCGGCCGGTTTTCACCCTCGGGCGCAGCCATCCCACGCCGAACCTGCGCGCCAGCGCCGAGACGATCCGCCAGTACGGCATCGAAATCGTGCAGACAGAGCGCGGCGGCGACATCACCTACCACGGCCCGGGGCAGCTCGTCGCCTACGGGATCATCGACCTGAAGGCGTGGGAACTCGGCGTTGTGGACTACGCCCATGCGCTCGAGGACGTGGTCATCGCGGTGCTCGCGGACTGGGGTCTCCGCGGTGAACGGAACGAAGCGGGCCGCGGCGTCTGGGTCGACGGCCGGAAGATCGCCTCGCTTGGGCTGAACGTGCGGCGCTGGATCACGATGCACGGCATCGCCCTGAACATCGACCCCGACATGAGCCACTGGGACCTGATTAACGCCTGTGGGATGCCGGACGTGGAAATTACGAGCATGGCGACAGAAGTCGGCCGGCAGGTCGCGTTCGACGAGGTGCAGGCGTCGTTCGTCTTCCACTTTGGCCGCGTGCTCGAAGCGCACCCGCAGAAAGCGGCGGTCCCCGGCAGGGACGCCGGCCGAGGGTGACGCGCTTCACAGACGGCGGCTCACCTGGTTCGCAACACTGATGGTGACACGGCAGGGAGAGGCAGCGAGGCGCCGGAACCCCCTCCCGGGCAGCCCTCGGCCCTCCCGCCGTCTCCATCCCCATTCTCCCTCTGCGCACCCCGCCCGCCGTCTCCTGCGGTATGCTCAACACAGGAGACGTGCCATGGCGATGACCTTCGAACTCTGGCGGCTGGTGGCGGTAAAAGACGCCACCCGGAGCACGTGGGAACTGGTGGGAACCTTCCCGAACGTAAAGCGCGCTCGGATGCACATCTACGAGCTCGCCGGCAGCGCCATTGTCAGCCCGGAAGAGACCAACTACTGGTTCGAAGATGAAGACGGGAACGTGCAGACGTTCCGCATCGAAGCTGCCTCCGGGCCCGCTCCTGAGCCGAACCCTGCCGGCTGAGCGTCAGCCCGCGTAGCTCTCGATGGCCTCGTCGCTGAACTCGGCGTTCGAGTAGACGCGCTGGACGTCTTCGAGGTCTTCGAGCGCCTCGATCAG
>JBDHWA010000249.1:0-3880 GCA_039809945.1 Dehalococcoidia bacterium
CCGTTCACAAGATCCGCGGCAGCGTACTACCCCGCTACGGAGTCCACCATGTTTCCCGATGTCCCCTTCGATGGGCTGCCGCTCTCGGGTCTCACCGTCATCGATTGCACGATCTGGCAGCAAGGTACGTACGCGAGTGCCATGCTCGCTGACTTCGGGGCGAACGTCATCAAGATCGAGGGGCCGGACTCGCCTGACCCCGGCCGTGGCGTCAGCGACGGCTACTTCCAGAGCCACAACCGGAACAAACGCGGCATCGTCATCGACTTCAAACACCCCGAAGGGCGGGAGACCGTTCTCCGGCTGGCCGAGAAGGCCGACGTGTTCGTCCAGAACATGCGCCAGGGCGTGATGGAGAAGCTCGGCCTCAGCTACGACGATGTGCGGGCACGGAACGAACAGATCATCTACGCCTCGGCGAGCGGGTACGGCGCACGTGGGCCGCACCGTACCTGGCCCGCGATGGACATCCTCGGGCAGGCGCGCGGCGGCACCATGATGACGCAGGGACCACCCGACCTCGCGCCGATCTTTTCGTTCGGCGGGATGGCGGACCAGGTGGGCGCGATCTCGCTCTCTTACGGGATCCTGATCGCGCTGTGGCATCGCCAACGGACCGGCCAGGGCCAGCAATTGGACGCCTCACTCCTCGGCGGGCAGGTGATGCTGCAGTCATTCAACATAACGAATACCCTCTTCACAGGCGTTGTCCCTCCTCGCCGGCCTCGTGAGCAGGCTGCACCGATGTGGAACGTGTACGAATGCAAGGATGGCGGCTGGATCGCCGTGAGCATGTCGCTCATCGGCCGCTGGTGGAAGCCATTCTGCGAGGCCATCGGCCGGTTGGACTGGCGGGATAACCCGCGCTACAACCAGCTTCCCCAGCACCACGAGAACCGCCAGGAAATCATCCAGTTGCTGGACGAACTCTTCCTTCAGCGCGACCAGTGGGAGTGGGTTGAGTACCTCTGCGGCAAGGGCCTGCCCTGCGCGCCGATCCAGGACTACGGACAGATCATCCAGGACCCACAGGTGATCGCGAACGAGTACATCGTCGAGTACGACCACCCATCCGGCGAACGCCGCAAGATCGTCGGTCCGGCAGTCCAGCTGGAGAAAAGCCCGGGCTCAATCCGCAGCGGGGCGCCCGAATTCGGCCAGCATACGGAAGAGGTGCTGCTCGAGTTCGGCTTCGAATGGGACGAAATCGCACGGCTGCAGTCCCTCGGCGCCATCGGGGCAAGGTAACCGGAACGCGACTGATTTCTCCTACCGGGAGCCGGGAACGACGCCCCGAACGGCTGTGTCGACCGCATACACGCTCGTCCCGGCGGTCATGAACAACGCCGAAAAGTCCGGTCCGCCGAACGTCAGGTTCGCGGCGTGCTCGTCGAGTTCGAAGACGCCGAGGTAATTCCCGTCTGCCGTATGTACCGAGACCCCGCCGGCGCCCGTGGTCCAGAGGCGTCCCTCGGTATCGACTTTCATCCCATCCGGCGCGCCGCGGCGCGGATCGGCGTGCTGGTCAACAAACAGGCGGCGGTTCTTCAGCGACAGGTCGTTCGCGACGTCGTACGCCCAGATGAGGCGCTCCTGTGAATCGCCGATGTACAGCAAAGACTCGTCAGGCGAGAACGCGAGGCCGTTCGGCTGGGTAAAGCCTTCTGCCACGACGAGGTTGAGCGCGCCGCCCGGGTCGATCCGGTAGACGCCCTGGAAACTCAGTTCCTGGGCCTGGCCGGGTGCGCCGAAGCTCGGCCGGCGGCCGGTATCCATGCCATAGGTCGGGTCCGTGAAGAAGATCGCCCCTGAGGAATGGACGACCACGTCGTTCGGGCTGTTGAGCTGCCTCCCGTCCCAGTGGCCGGCGAGGGTCTCGGCGTCGGCAGGATTCGCGTACGGGGCGCGTGACACCCGCCGGCCTCCGTGCTCGCAAACGATGAGTCTCCCCTCGCGGTCGAGCGTCATGCCGTTCGACCACCCACTCGGACGGCGATACGACTCGGCTTCGCCCGCGCCCGGCCGCCAGCGGTGCATGTGATTGCCGGGGATGTCGCTGAACACCAGCGCTTCGTCGGCGGCAATCCAGACCGGGCCCTCGGTGAACCCGAATCCGCCGCAGAGCTTGCGCTCGGCGCTGATGAGGAGGGCGGAGATACCGTTGTCGTCTTCGATGTGCATCGCGCGGGATTCTGGCACAAGCCCCGATCCGCCGAAAGTCGGAGAGAAATGGGCTTGCGGGGCCGCACTCCTGCGATTAGGATAGGGGGGTACCCTATGGAGGTGGCAGGAAGGTGATTCCCGAAACCCGCCGGCAGTCCCTCCGGCGCATGAAAATCATCGCCGGGCAGGTCCAGGCACTCGAGAAGCAACTTGAAGATGACCGCTATTGCATGGACATCCTCGACCTCTCGCTGTCCATCCAGAAAGCGCTCCGCAGCCTCGACGTCCTCGTGATCGGGGGTCACCTTCGCACCCACGTCATCGAAATGATGACCGGCGGCGAAGAGGAGAAGGCGATCGCCGAACTGCTGCGCCTCTATAAGGTCCAGGGACCGCAAGGGTCCTAACGCCACTCAACCCACAAAGGAGAACCCTCACATGGCAGCCCAGACTATCGAACTCGACATCACCGGCATGACCTGCGACCACTGCGTCCGCTCGGTCACGAACGCTCTCAAGGACGTGCCCGGCGTCTCCGCCGTCACTGTCAGCCTCGAAAAGAAAGAGGCGATCGTCGAAGGCGAGGGCCTCGATGTCGCCGCCCTCGTCGCCGCAGTCGCGGAAGAGGAGTACGAGGCGTCTCCCCGCTAACGTGCCGGATATGCGAGCAGGAGTGAGCGGACCTGCTTGCCTCCTCCGCATGCGCTGGCGAACCCGGAAGGAATCCCATGGCAACACCTGACACATCCGTGACACTCGACATCACGGGAATGACCTGCGCTTCGTGCGTCCGCCGCGTTGAGCGGGCGCTCGCGAAAGTGCCCGGCGTCGAGACCGCCAGCGTGAACCTTGCCGCCGAAACGGCGCGCGTGACCTTCGGCGCCCCGGTGCCGGTTGAATCGCTCATCGCCGCCGTCGAAAAGGCCGGGTACGAGGCCGCTACCTCTGTCCCCGATGCCGACCGCAGCGGCGAGCGGGAAGCCCATGCCCGCAAGACGCTCATCCAGCTGTTGGTGTTCGGCGCGCTTGCCGTCCCGACGATTGTCCTGGCGATGGCGATGGACATCGCCGGCATGCACATCAACGACGACCCGAAGCTGCACGGCTGGATCGTCCTCCTCCTTGCGACGCCGATCCAGTTCGGTCTGGGCTGGCGCTTCTACCGTGGCGCATGGATCTCCCTGCGCCATGTCAACCCAAACATGGACGTCCTCGTGGCGCTCGGCACCTCGGTCGCGTACCTCTACAGTGCATGGGTCGTCATAACGAATAGCCACAACCACATGTTCTTCGACGTCAGCGCGGCGGTGCTCGTCTTCATCACGATGGGCAAGTACTTCGAGGAGACATCGAAGGGCGCAGCGTCGAGTGCCATCCGCGCGCTCCTCGGCCTGAGCGCGCGCACCGCCACGGTGCTCCGCAACGGCGCCGAGGCCGAAGTCCCGGTCGAAGAGCTGAAGCTCGGCGACATCTTCGTCGTGCGCCCCGGGCAGCGCGTCCCGGTCGACGGTATCGTCCGTGAGGGGCATTCGACCGTCGATGAGTCGATGCTCACCGGCGAATCGATCCCGGTCGAACGGAAGCCCGGCGACCACGTGGTCGGCGGCTCCATCAACCAGAACGGCGTCATGCATGCCGAAGCGACGGCCGTAGGCGACGAAACCGTGCTCCGCCGCATGGCGCGCATGGTCGAGGATGCACAGGGTTCGAAAGCGCC
>JBDHWA010000250.1:0-3875 GCA_039809945.1 Dehalococcoidia bacterium
AGCGGGAGCGGTACGTTTCCGCCGGGCCTTTCGGCGCGCTCTGACGCCCCGGGCCGGGAGAGATGGAATGGCCGGGGAATCAGAACGGCTGGCGGCTGAACGCGCCCGCCGTGAACTCGACGCGCTGATCGCGGCAGACGACCGCCACGACTTCGAATTCGCCGAACGCGGCTTCATCGCCACCCGGACGGACCCGGTCATCCCGCACGACGGCGGCGGCGTGACCTCGGACCTGCGCGGCTACGACTTCCTCGCCGGGCCGCCAGCGCCGACGGTGAACCCGAGCCTCTGGCGCCAGGCCCAGATCATCACGAAGCACGGGCTGTTCAAGGTGATGGACGGCATCTACCAGGTGCGCGGCTTCGATGTTTCGACGGTGACCTTCATCGACGCCGGCGAAGGCTGGATCGTGGTCGACCCGCTGACCGGCGTGGAGCAGGCGAGGGCCGCATTCGAACTGGTCACGGAGCACCTCGGCGCGCGGCCGGTGCTGGCGGTGATCTATTCGCACAGCCACACGGACCACTACGGCGGCGTGCGCGGCATCGTCTCTCCCGAGGACGTCGCCTCCGGGAAGATCCCCGTCATCGCCCCGGAGGGCTTCCTGAAGGAGGCCGTCTCCGAGAACATCATCGCCGGGCCTGCCATGCTGCGCCGGGCGCGCTTCCAGTTCGGCGGCACGCTGCCGCGCGGGCCAGAGGGCGAAGTCACCTCCGGACTCGGGCCGGGCATCCCGACGGGCACACCATCGCTCATCGCCCCGACGGTCGACATCACCCACACCGGCCAGGTGCTGACCATCGGCAATGTGACCTTCGAGTTCCAGGTCACGCCCGAAACCGAAGCCCCTGCCGAGATGAACTTCTATCTGCCCGCGAAGCGCGCCGTCTTCATGGCCGAGAACGCGAACCTGACGATGCACAACCTCCTGCCGGCGCGCGGCGCGCTCGTGCGCAACGCCAAGAACTGGGCCGACTACCTGACCGAGGCCATCCGCCTGTTCGCCGGGCGCAGCGAGGTGATGTTCGCCGCACACGGAATCCCGCGCTTCGGCCAGGAGCACATCACGGCCTTCCTCCGCTCCCATCGCGACGCCTACAAGTACCTCCACGACCAGACCGTGCGGCTGATGAACAACGGCCTGACGCCGACAGAGATCGCCGAGGAGATCCGGCTGCCCGAGTCGCTTTCGAACCAGTGGTACAACCGCGGGTACTACGGGACGATGAGCCACAACTCGAAGGCGGTCTACCAGCGCTACCTCGGCTGGTACGACGCCAACCCCGTGAACCTCTGGCGCCTGCCGATCGAAGAGGAGTCGGCCCGCTACGTGGAGGCCATGGGCGGCGCCGCTGCCGTCCTCGCCCGCGGGCGCGAAGCAGCGGCCAACGGTGACCTTCGCTGGGCGGCGACGCTCCTGAACCACGTTATCTTCGCCGGGGGCGAAACGGCCGAGGCGAGGGAGGCGCTCGCCGGGGTGTACACGCAGCTCGGCTACGCGGCCGAGGCGGGTTCGTGGCGCAACATCTACCTGAACGGTGCGCAGGAACTCCGGGCCGAAGCCCAGCCGCCAAAGCCTGCGCCCTTCCGGCCCGAAGTGCTGGGCGCGGCGACCACGGCCATGATCCTCGACGTCGCCGCCGTCCGCCTCAATCCGGAGAAGGCGAAGGGCCGCTCGTTCACCATCAACCTGGAACTGACCGACCGGAAGGAGCAGGTGGTCCTGAGCCTCGCCAACTGCGTGCTGGTCCACGAAGAGGGCGTCAGCGAACCCTCGGCGGACGCGACCCTGCGGCTGACCCGGCCGGAGATGCTGATGACGCTCTTCGGGGTTGTTCCCGTGGACACGCTGGTGGCCTCGGGGGCCATCGCCGTCGAAGGCGACGTGAGCCACTACGCCGCGCTGGCGGCCGCCATCGAAGCGCCGATCGCCAACTTCAACATCGTCATGCCCTGAGCGAACCTCGCGAACGCAGAAGCGGCCGGTCACGTGACCGGCCGCTTCGCTGAACTGGGGCCCGCGCGTCAGGCGACGGGGGCCGCCTTGCCGGGGGCAGCGCCTACGCCCCGGGCGTCGAAGACCCGTTCGTCCTTCGCCATCCATGCGTGGACGAACCCGGCAGCGCTGACGATGAGGAGGAGAACGCCGACGCCGTAGCAGATCTGGGCAACGGTGTTGGCCTTGTCTCCGAAGATGCTGAACCCGTACGAGGTCAGCAGCAGACCGCGGAGGGTCTCACCCGTCTGCAGGGTGCTGCGCAGGCTGTTCGCTGCGGCCAGTTGCTTTTCGAGGGTGGCCTTTTCGTCGCCCTGGGCGGCGGCGATCTTGGCCTTCAGGTCAGCCTGCACCGTGCCCATCGTGGCGTACGTCTGGCCTTCCCAGCCCATGTTCTTGCCGTCGACGGCGGCGGTCTTTGCCGACCTGTCGAGGTGCATACCGATGTAGTACTTGGCGTAGCACTCGGCCTGCTTGCCGGTCTCCATCACCTTGCCGGCGTTTTCAACCAGGCAGACCGAGCCGGGCTTCCAGTTCTTCTCTTCGTCCGTCAGCTTGTCGGCTGCGGCGAAGGTGATCTTCTGGGCTGCGAGCTCTTCCTTGACGTACTCCTTGCCCCAGTTGTACTGGTCGGCAAGGACCAGGCCGAGGACGAAGATGGCGAGCGCAATAACGACGCCACCTGTAGCGAAAATAATGTCAAGCGTCCTGCGTTTCATGCTGCAGTAGTACCTCTCTCTGAGTGTGGTCCTGTGCCAGGGTTAACGTCCTGGCAGGATCGGTGACGCCGGGGGAAGTGTCATCGATAAGCACCTCCTTGTTGTCTCTGATTCCTTGCAATAACGACAATATCGGGAGTGCTGCTTAAGGAGAGTGTCCATTCGGGACACGAGGGCGGGCCGCAGGTGCCGATGTTCCGGTCCGGGCGGGACGCGCCCATGGCCCGGTCGTTCCGCTCAGGTTGACCGGTCGATCAGGGGGACTCAGGCCCGGCGGGCGCTAGGCCGGCAGAGACTCGCGAATCGACCACTCAGTGGTGGATTATCCACCAACAGTATCGAGGCCGCGCAGCGCCCGGAGTGCCTCGTCACGGGGCAGCAGGCTAGCCGCCAACGCGTTGTCGCGGGCATCGAATTCGGCGCCGCGCCGCCGCAACTCTTCCTCCGCGGCGCGCTTCCGGTCCCATGCGGTCTTCCAGTCCTTCGCGACCCGCGCCACCGATTCCTGCCGTTCGAGCAGCGACTCTTCGGCGTGCAACCGAACGGCCCATGCCTCGCGCGTTTGCTGGTGTTGGGCAACCGAGCGAGCGAACTCGGCTGCTCCAACGGCGACCGCCGCCGAGCACGCGCTGATCGCTTCGTCGATGGCGCGCATGGCCGTACGGCGGCGAGTGACCGTATCGCGCAGGGCGGCGAGGAGTTCTCGTTCGGCTTGCTCCCGGCCGGCCTCTTCCACTCCCTCGGTAGCAGCGGCGCGCTGGCGGAAGAGTTCCTCGGCCTTCTGCAGGTCGGCGTCGGCTTTTACGAGGCGGCCTTCCTTGTTGTCGGCAGCCTTCGCGGCCTCGTTCTGGACAGCGGTGGCAATCTCGCGCTCCCGGTTGGCGATCCAGTCCGGGTCGCGCACGTAGGTGACGGTGATGCGGCTCTTCTGGCGCGCTTTCGCCTCTTCCGGGTCTTCGCCGATGACGTGGCCGCTGCCGTCATCGACGGACTGGACAGACCAGCCGCGCTTCGCTGCCGCGGCGGCGTCCCACTGGTACTGCCTGTCGGTGGCATACGTACCGACGAACTCGGTCTTCGTGCGGTCGTCATACCAGGCCATACGAATCCTCTCCTCCGGCGCGGGCAGCAGGTTCCATTCTACAGACCCACCCTTTGCG
>JBDHWA010000251.1:0-3872 GCA_039809945.1 Dehalococcoidia bacterium
ATCTATCTTCGTTGGCTTGCAAGAGTGGTCTGCTTTCTCTACCTCGCTCTAGCGACGGCAGTGCTAGGGTTGGCGTGGGGCGAAGGCAACGGGGACTTCTTGTCCACCATGGCGGTGGTGGCCGCGCCCCTTGGAGCGGGCGGCCTGTACTACCTGGGCATCTCCAAATCCCAGGGCAACCGCGGCCGCATTGTTCGGGCAATTGGCTGGCTGGCAATGCTAGCCGGCTCGGTTGCCCTCATTAGCTTCAGCTTTGTAGTGTGGCCGCTCCTTCTACTCGCTGTGCCATATTCCGTCGTCAGGGATGACAGGAATGGGCGGTGAGTTCCGCCGAGCTTTGAAGGGCGGAGATCATGCGGGATCACAGAACCGCCACCCCGCGAGACTTGGGATCGGTGAAAAGGTTTCATGGCTCTCCCGATGCTCGAGGTTTGCCGGCGGTTCCGGGGGCCAGTCGACTAGACAGCCTTCGGCCATCCTAGGAGTGACTCGCGCTCGGTTCGCCGCAGTCGCTCAGCGAATCGAGAATGGTCTTCGGTTCGGCCAAGATATGATTCAGCCATATGAGGCAGATCCAGATTAATAGATGCCTCGAAGCAATCCTGTCCGGCGCCGCTGCGGTTGCAATGGCCGTGGCGGCGTGCGGCGATGACGGGAGTACGCCGCCCGCCGTTTGCAGCGAGTCCAGGACGTACAGCACGGAGGCGGGCCTGAGCAGCGACACCGTCGTGGTGACGGTGAGTGGGACGCTCTGTGGGGACGATCCTCAAGAGGTGATCATCGTCTGGCAGCCTGCGGAGACCGACACCGTTGGCCAGCAGATCCAGCAGGACCGCTACGCCGTCATCGGCTCCGCGCAGCCGGGGGCGTTCGACATCCGCATCCCGATTGGCCCTGTTGTCCAACTCCTGGACGGGACGGAGCTTCGGCCGGCGTCTGACAGGTTCGAGGTTGGCTTCCGGTGACGCCTTCCCGGCGGCAACGAAGCTGCGGCGAAGGTTCGCCATACTTTGCCCGTCCGGCCGTTGACAGCCTTGTGGGTTGGCCTACCATACCCGTGCATCGCCCCGGCCCGGGATACTTCGAATGCGCCGGACCAAAGGGGCTGCCCATCTGAAAGGGGGTTTCCGCTTGGCCGAAGCCACAGCCGCGGCGCCCGAAGTGCGCCCACTCGTCCCACATCTCACCCTTGGAGAAACGCGAGACCAGGACTACCTCAACGGGTCCATCTGCAAGAACTGCAACACGAAGTACGTCGGTCCCCGGCTCTTCTGCGGTAAGTGCAGCAGCGCCGGCCCCTTCGAGACCGTCCGCCTCGCCTCGACCGGTGAGGTGCACGTCTTCACCATCATTCACCAGGCCACGCCATACGTTCAGGCGCCCTACATCGCCGCGATCATCGACCTCGATGGCGGCGGATGCGTCAACACCAACATCGTCGGCATCGAACCCAAGCCGGAGAACGTGAAGTTCGGCATGAAGGTCAAGATGTTCACCGAGAAGGTGTCCGAAGACAAAGAAGGCAACAGCTACGTCGCCTACCGGTTCACCCCGGCCTGATCCCGGTTCGCGCAAGGAGAAACACATGAGAGAAGTAGCAATCGTCGGCGTTTCGATGGTGAAGTTCGGGCGCTATGCGGACCGGGATTTCTCCCAGCTCGCCGCCCAGTCCGGCCTCGAAGCCCTCAAGGATGCCGGCATGACCATGAAGAACATCGAGGCCCTGTACAGCGGCAACCTGTACCAGACCTCGGGTTCGGGCCAGCGCATCCTCCAGCAGATGGGGCAGACCGGCATCCCGGTCGTCAACGTGGCCAACGCCTGCGCCACCGGCTCCACAGCCTTCCGCGAGGCGTACTTCGCCATCGCCAGCGGCGCCTATGACGTTGTCATGGCCGTCGGCTCCGAACAGATGGGCAAGCAGGGCCTCCTCGGCTCCCGCGGCGATCCTGCCACCAGCCTCGAAGGCCGCGTCGGCTCCTACATGATGCCCGCCGTCTTCGGCATGGCCGGCATGGAGCACGCGCGCGCCTATGGCACCCAGCAGGAACACTTCGCCATGGCCAGCGTGAAGAACCACTGGCACAGCACCGGCAACCCGCTGGCCCAGTACCAGAAGGAATCGCCGCTCGATGAAGTGATGAACGCCCGCGTCATCGCCTACCCGAACACGCTCCTGATGTGCTGCCCCACCGGTGACGGCGCCGCCGCCGCCATCCTCTGCTCGATGGACAAGGCCCGCCAGTTCACCACGCAGCCGATCAAGGTTGCCGCCAGCGTCCTCACCAGCGACCCGTACACGGACCGCGACCAGACGCTCCCCGACATCAACACCCTCACCCGGAACGCCGCGAAGATCGCCTACGAAACCGCCGGCATCGGGCCCGAGGACCTCGACCAGGTCGAACTGCACGACTGCTTCGCCACCGCCGAGCTGCTCCACTACGAGAACCTCGGTCTTTGCGATGAAGGCATGGCGGGCAAGCACGTCGCGAGCGGCGCCCCGTGGCTCGGCAACAAGATCCCGACCAAGTACGAAGAGGACATCGCCCCCTTCGTCGACAAGACGTATAAGCCGAAGACGAAGGCTGTCGTGAACGCTTCAGGCGGCCTGCTCTCGAAGGGCCACCCGCTCGGCGCCACCGGCGTCGCCAACATCGCCGAAATCGTCTTCCACCTGCGCGGCCAGGCCGGCCAGCGCCAGGTTGAAGGCGCGAAGGTTGGTATGGCGCACGTCATCGGCCTCTGCTCGGCCTGCACGCTGAACGTCCTCCAGAAGTAAGGACCAACCAGTCCGCAACAAGAGGGCGTCCCTCGGGACGCCCTCTTTGCGTTCCTTTCCCGGCGCTTCCGCGTTGGCCTTCACAGGAGGAAGCTCGACCAACGATGACCCAGGATGCTTCCGGTGCGGTTCCCAGCGAGGTTCTCGAAGCCTTCGGGCTCGCGGACGCGAACATCGAACCGGTCCGTAGCGGGCTCTACAACCGGCACTGGCTGGCAGGTCTGCCGGAGAAGACCATCGTTCTCCGCCGCTACCACGTTGCGCGGACCGCCGGCGCGGCAGCCTGGGAACAAGCGCTCGTTACTCATGCGGCAGCGAAAGGCTGGCCGGCTGCTCCGCCGTTGCCGGCAGCCACGGGGGCGACACTCGTCGAAGCGGACGGTGCACGCTGGGCGGCGATGCCGTTCCGCGAGGGACAACCAGGTTCGGCTGAACACCCCGGGCACTACCACATCCTCGGCAGGCTGCTCGGGCGGCTCCACCAGGACCTCGCAAGCTTCGAACCCGAAGGTCAGCGTCCCGGCGCCGGTAAGTCCTGGGAACTCGATGCGTGGGTCGCCCCTGCCGAGGCCGGCACATTCAACGAACTCCTGAGCCGCTTCGCGCAGGAGTACCCGGATCTCGCTTCGGTTATTCGCCGCCAGCGTTACCGAAACCTGCGCGACCTGTCGCGCTTACATTACCCGGACCTGGCCGACCGGCCCGTCCACGGCGACTTCCAGCGCGACAACCTCCTCTGGGAGGATGGCAACCTCACCGGCCTGCTCGATTTCGACCTTTGCCGCCGGGATGCGCTCGTATGCGACCTCGCGCCACTCCTCGTGCCCCATTTGCCACTCGACCTTCGCCTCGCCGCCGCGCTCATCGAAGGCTACCAGGCGGTGCGGCCGCTCTCAGACCTCGAATGGGCCGTGTTGCCCTCGCTGGTCCGTTCCAGCCTGCTCCTCTGGGTCTCCCACCTGCTCGTCGAATGGCGGCTCAACGGGCTCCCGCCCGACGGCATTGCCCGAACGATGACGCTGCGCTTCCCCGCGTTCGAATCAGCCGAACCGGCCTTCCGGGCGCTTGCGGAGGGCTTGAGGGTCTAGCC
>JBDHWA010000252.1:0-3869 GCA_039809945.1 Dehalococcoidia bacterium
GTTGAAGAACATCGGCCCCAGTTCGCCCGACTGGATGATGCCGTAGGCGAGAGTCCGCGGGTCGATTTCGCCGCCGCCCGCTTCGCGCACCAGGTGCGCCGTGAAGGTGATGGCGTCCCGCGCCGCCGAGCCGAACATCACGTTCTGGGTGAGAGCGTCATCGCTCATGCCCTGCGCCATGAGGAGGGCTGATTCGACCGCTTCGTGCGATGGCAGTCCTCCGGCCCCGGCCGCCGCGAGCACCGCCAGGCAGCCTGCCAGCAGGTGTTCCGGAGTGACGATGGCCACGTTCGTGCGCCAGCAGTAGTTCTCGGCCTCGCGAAGAGCCCGCGCGCCTGATTCGGAGAGCGAAACGTCAGCCATGGAGACCGAAAGGCTACCGGCTGTCCCGGGAACTGGGAAGCAGCTCAGCGCGGCTGCTGTTCGAGCGGCCGTCCTTCGAACGAAGGCGCGATATCCAGGATCTCCAGTTCGACGCCGTCGCCGCGCCAGTCCCGCTGCAGCGAAAACACGATGTCGACCTGCCCGTCGAGTTCGGCCTCGGCCTGGCGGAAGGCGATCCCCCGCCAGGTGATGGGACCATCTTTGACCACCACCTTGAGGTGGTCCTGCCCGGCGCCGACGGTCTTCGCGTCCTTCAACTGGACGCCGCGGGTGAGGAGCACGGGCTTCCGGTTGCCCTGCCCGCACGGTTCGAAGCGCATGAGCCCCTTGATTTCGAGTCCGGTCAGGTCACCGAGGCGGGCTTCCGCATCGACCTCGATGAGGCGGCGCGGCGGCTCCCACCCGAGTTGTTCGGCGGCCGTGTTCACCAGGCGCTCGCGGAGCAGGTCGAGGTGCTCGTTCCGGACTGTGAAGCCCGCGGCAGCGCGGTGCCCGCCGTGCCGGACGAGGAGGTCCTTCTCCTTGCGGATGGCGGAGACGATGTCGAAGCCGGGGACGCTGCGGGCGCTGGCGCGGCTCTCTTCGCTGCCCTTCGAAAGCACAATGGCCGGCCGGTTGCGGCGGTCCGCGAGCCGCGATGCGACGAGGCCGACGATGCCGGGGCTGATGCCCTCGGCGGCGACCATGATGAGCGGGTCATCGCTCGCTCCGAGCATCTCTTCGGCGATGTTCATCGCTTCTTCGGTCTGAGCCTGGCGCTGGCGGTTCAGGTGGTCGAGCTGTTCGGCCAGGTTGCGGGCAGTCAGCGGGTCGCGGGCAAGCATAAGGTCGAGCGCGATGTTCGCGTGGGCGAGGCGGCCCGCCGCGTTCATGCGCGGGCCGATGGCGAACCCAAGGGTCTCGGCGTTGAATCGCTCCGCGGCCGTGCCGGAGACCCGCGCGAGCGCTTCGAGGCCTGGCCGCAGTCCGCGCTGCATCTGGGCGAGGCCGTCGGTCACGATGCGCCGGTTCTCGTCGAACAGGGGTGCGACATCGACGACCGTGCCGAGGGCCGCCAGGTCGATGAACGCGCTTATATCGAGCGCCCGTCCGCAGGCTTCGTAAAGGACGTCGAGGAAGCGGTAGGTCACGCCCACGGCCGCCAGTTCATCGAACGGATACGGCGAGTCCAGGCGCTTCGGGTTCACGGCGGCCACTGCCGGCGGCAGGACGTCGGGCACGGTGTGGTGGTCGAGGATGATGACATCGAGGCCGAGTTCGTTCGCATAGGCGACCTCGGCGACGGAGCTGATGCCGCAGTCGGCGCTGATAAGGAGGGAAGCGCCGTCATCCCGGAGCTTCTTCATCGCGCCGAAGTTGAGCCCGTAGCCCTCGCTGAACCGGTCCGGGATGTAGGTAATAAGGGAAGCGCCGAGTGGCTTCATTCCCTCGTGCAGGACGGCTACCGAAGTCACGCCGTCAACGTCGAAGTCGCCGTAGAGGGCGATGGTTTCCTGCGCGGCGATTGCGGCGCGGACGCGCGCGATGGCTTCGGGCATGCCGGGCAGTTCGAGCGGGTCGTAGTCGGCGGCGAGGTGCGGTTTGTAGAAAAGATCGGCCTGGGGCCGCGTGGTGATGCCCCGGGCAGCGAGCACGGTCGCCACGATCGGCGGGAAGTTGGCGATGCCGTTCTGATGCGCGAAGGGGTCTCGAAGGCGCCAGCGAGGTTTTGGCAGGCCAACGAGTTGGGTCATGGCGCAGGCCGGTACTTACGGAAGATGAGGCTGGCGTTGTGCCCGCCGAAGCCGAGGGAGTTCGTCATCACCGCTTCGAGGGCCGCGGAACGGGCAGCGTTCGGGACATAATCGAGGTCGCACTCCGGGTCGGCGGTTTCGAAGTTGGCCGTCGGGGGAATGATCCCGTTCTGGAGGGCCATCACCGAGATTGCTGCTTCAACTGAGCCTGCCGCGCCGAGGAGGTGCCCGGTCATCGACTTGGTCGAGCTGATCGGCAGTTCGTAGGCGTACTCGCCGAAGACCTTCTTCAGCGCGACGGTCTCGAGCTTGTCGTTCATCGGCGTCGACGTGCCGTGGGCATTTACATAATGGATGTCGTCTGAATCCAGGCCCGCCATGGCGAGGGCCTTTCGCATGGCCCGCGCGGCGCCTTCGCCGTTCTCGTCCGGCTGGGTGATATGGAAGGCGTCGCTGGTGGCGCCGTACCCGGCGAGTTCGGCCAGGATGGTCGCGCCACGGGCCAGCGCGTGCTCTTCGGACTCGATGACGATGAGGCCCGCGCCTTCGCCCATCACGAAGCCGTCGCGGGTGAGGTCGAACGGCCGCGAAGCGCGCTCGGGGTCGTCGTTGCGCGAGGTGAGGGCGCGGGCAGCGGCGAAGCCGGCCATGCTGATGGGCGTGATGGCAGCTTCGGTCCCGCCGGCCAGGGCGATCTCGGCATCGCCGCGACGGATGATGTTTGCTGCTTCGCCGATGCTGTCGGCGCCGCTCGCGCAGGCGCTGACGAGCGCGTAGTTCGCCGCCTTCGCGCCGAGCCGGATGCTGAGCTGGCCGCTGGTCATGTCGGAAAGCATCATCGGCATGAGGAACGGGCTGACCCGGGCGGGGCCCTTCGCGAGGAGCGTGTCGTATTCGGCCATCAGCGTCGTGATGCCGCCGATAGCGGTACCGACGATGACCGCCATGTCGCTGCCGTTTGCCGGGTCCACGGTGTAGTTCGCCTGGCGGAGCGCTTCATCCGCGGCGACGAAGGCGAACTGGGTGACGCGGTCGGCGCGGCGCGCTTCCTTGCGGTCCATGTAGGCCGAAGGATCGAAGTCGGGGACTTCGCCGGCGACCTGGGAGTCGTATCCCTCGGGGTCGAAGAGCGAGATGCGGCGAACGCCGGAACGGCCTGCTACGAGGGCGTTCCAGTTATCCTGGGCGTTATGTCCGAGGGCGGTAATCAAGCCGAGGCCGGTGACAACAACACGGCGGCCTGCGGGTGAAGCGGAGCTGCTCACAATACTCAGCGAGTGTACATCAGGGCGCTGCTATGTCCTTGACCGTCCGCGGGAGCGCGCGCGATATGTCGCTGGCGAGCAGGCCGGCGCTGCCCAGCTCGTCACGCAGCGCCTCGCCGGTCGCCCCGTGCAAGTAGACGCCGAGGCAGGCGGCGGTGAAGGGGGCGGCTCCCTGGGCGAGGTAGCCGCCGATGATGCCTGCGAGCACGTCGCCGCTGCCGGCCGTGGCGAGCAAGGGATTGGCAAACGGGCTCAGGCTGACGCGTCCATCGGCCGACGCGATGACGCTGTGTGCACCTTTGAGGACGACGGTACAGCCGTACTTCGTCGCAGCTTCTCCCGCTATCTCTAGACGGCGTGCCTGGACATCGGTGACGGTCGTTCCCATGAGCCGGGCGAGTTCGCCGGGGTGCGGTGTCAGCACCGCGTTTGCCGGCGTGCGTTCTGGTCCGTCCGGCAGCGAAGCCAGCGCGTTGAGCGCGTCGGC
>JBDHWA010000253.1:0-3851 GCA_039809945.1 Dehalococcoidia bacterium
AACAAGGTCTGCGGGAGCGGTATGCGCGCCGTCGTGATGGCGGACCAGCAGATTCGCCTCGGCGAGGCCAGCATCGCCATCGCCGGCGGCATGGAATCGATGAGCAACGCGCCCTACTACGACACAACCACGCGCTGGGGCGCGCGCATGGGCAACAAGACGCTCGTCGACGGCATGGTCCATGACGGCCTCTGGTGCGCCTTCGACGACGTGCACATGGCCAACCAGGCCGATGTGATGTCGGCTAACCGCGAAGTTTCGCGCACGGAAATGGACGCCTGGAGTGTGACCAGCCAGAAGCGCTGGGGCGCCGCCCAGGCCGCGGGCTACTTCGAACGCGAGCTGACGCCGGTGCCGAACAAGCGCGACCCCAACCACGTGGCCCTCGCGAAGGACGAAGGTCCGCACCCGAACTCGACCGTCGAGCGGCTGGCGCGCATCCCCACCGTCTGGGGGACGAAGGCCATCACCGCGGGCAACGCGCCGGGTGTCACGGACGGCGCTGCGATGCTCATCGTCGCCAGCGAGGCGGGCGCCGCGAAGGCCAATGCTCAGCCGCTCGCCCGGATTGTCGCCACGGCGGAATCGGCCACCGAGCCGCGCGACTTCCCGGTCGCCTCGGCCCATGCGATCAAGAAACTGCTGGCGAAGACCGGCCTCACCATCGACGACATCGGCGTCATTGAGGTGAACGAGGCGTTCGCCTGCGTGCCGCTCATCTGCTCGCAGGAACTGAACTGGGACCCGGAGCGGGTGAATCGAAAGGGTGGATCGGTTGCCATCGGCCATCCGATTGGCGCGAGCGGGGCGCGGCTGGTGATGACCGCCGCCTACCAGCTGCAGGAGACCGGCGACCGGTACGCGGTGGCCGCCATCTGCTCGGGCACCGGCCAGGGCGATGCGGTGCTGCTCGAACGGGTGTAGCTGACCCGGGCGCCCGCCGGGTGCGGTAAGCTTCGCGGCCGGAGGTTTGCCGCCATGCCCACGCCCGATATTTCCCCATTTGCCCGCGCCGTCGACATGATGGCCGCGCTCGATGCCGGCCGGGTTTCGTCAGCCGAACTCGTCGAGATGCACATCGCCCGCATCGCCCGGCTGAACCCGGCGCTGAACGCCGTCATCATCGAGACGTTCGACCGCGCCCGCGCGATGGCGGCCGACGCCGATGCCCGCCGCGCCCGGGGGGAACGGACGCCGCTCCTCGGCCTGCCGCACACCACCAAGGAATCGAACGCGGTCGCAGGGATGCTCCAGAGCGCGGGCATTCCCGAACTGGCGGGGTTCCGCGCGAGTGAGGACGGCCCGGTGCCGGCCGCGGTCTTCGCCGCCGGGGCGCCGCTCCTCGGCAAGACCAACATCCCGGTCGCGCTGGGCGACTGGCAGGCCGACAGCCCGAACTACGGGCGCACGAACAACCCCTGGGACCTGGGGCGCTCGCCCGGAGGGAGCACCGGTGGCGGTTCGGCTGCCCTCGCCGCGGGGCTCACACCGCTCGAGTTCGGCAGCGACATCGGCGGCTCCACCCGCGTCCCGGCGGCGTTCTGCGGCGTCTACGGCCTGCGCCCCTCCGAGACGGCATGGCCGCGCTTCGGCGCTTTCCCGTTTTCCACCGCGCCGAATCCGTCGGCCGTACTGGCGGTGCAGGGGCCGCTCGCCCGCAGCGCCCATGACCTCGAACTCGCCTTCCGCCTGTGCGCAGGGCCAGACCCCGGCGAAGACGCGGCATGGCGGCTCGAACTGCCTCCGTCGCGCCACCAGGACCTGCGCGGCTTCCGTGTGGCGGTTCTCCCGGACCAGCCATGGGTCCCCGTTTCGAGCGAAATGCGCGCCCGCCGCGACGAGCTGGCCGGTTGGCTTTCGGCCCAGTGCGCGACGGTCGCCCAGGCGTCGCCGCAGTTCGACTGGCGTCAGCACTTCCTCGACTACATGAAGGTGCTGACGGCGCGGACCTCGGGCGGGCAGCCCATCGAGCAGCGCCAGGAGCTCGCGCGCAACCTTCGCGCCACCGGCGACGACTCCGCGAACGCGGTCGCCGACGGTTTGCTGCTCTCGGCCATCGACTACGCACTGCTCCTCGACGCGCGGGAGCGGTACCGCGCGGCCTACCGGCAATTCTTCCGCGACTGGGACGTGCTGCTCACGCCGATGGTCCTTGGCGAGGCCTTCCCACACCAGACGGCGCCCTTCACGCAGCGCACGCTGGAGATCGACGGCGCGATGGTCGAATACCGCCTCGAAGTCTTCTACCCGCAGGTGGCGACGATGGCGGGACAGCCCGCGGTGGCCTTCCCCGGCGGATTCACGGCAAGCGGGCTGCCGCTCGGCCTGCAGGCGGTCGGGCCGTATCTCGAAGACCTGACGGTGCTGCGCTTCGTCCAGCTGATCGAAGATGCGCGCGGCGGGTTCGTTGCTCCGGCCGGGTACGAATAACCGTGGCCGCCGCCAGCGAGCTCTGCTTCCTTACCGCGACCGAACTGGCGGCGCGCATTCGCCGGCGCGAACTCTCCGCCCGCGAGGTGCTGGAGGCCCACCTCGCGCAGATCGAACGGGTGAACCCGGCGGTCAACGCCATCGTCACGCTGACCGCCGAACAGGCGATGCGGGATGCCGCCGCGGCCGACGACACCCTCGCCCGCGGCCCGACGCCCGGCCCGCTGCATGGTCTCCCGGTGGCCCACAAGGACCTCTTCGAAACCGCTGGCGTGCGCACCACCTACGGCTCGCCCATCTACCGCGACTTCGTGCCCGCGGTCGATGCGCTGCCGGTGCGCCGGCTCAAGGCTGCCGGCGCGATCAGCATCGGAAAATCGAACACGCCTGAGTTCGGACTTGGTTCGCAGACGTTCAACCCGGTGTTCGGAGCGACCCGCAACCCCTGGGACCTGGCGAAGACGTGCGGCGGCAGCTCTGGCGGCGCAGCGGTGGCCCTCGCCTGCGGCATGGTCCCCATCGCCGACGGTTCGGACATGGGCGGGTCGCTGCGGAACCCGGCGAACTTCAACAACGTGGTCGGCCTGCGCTGTTCGCCGGGGCGCGTCCCCGGGCCACCCGGCTCGTGGGCGACGCTGAGTGTCCCCGGCCCGATGGCCCGTACGGTCGGCGATGTCGCCCTGCTGCTGAGCGCAATGGCCGGCCCGGACCCGCAGTCGCCCATCTCCATCAGCGAAAGCGGCGATCGCTTCGCTGGCCCGCTCGAACGCGACTTCCGCGGCGTGCGCATCGCGCTCAGCCCGGACTTCGGCGGACTGCCGGTCGAACCCGCAGTCCGCGAGGCCATCGCGGCCACGGAGGCGACGTTCAGAGGCCTCGGCTGCGAGGTGGCGCACGCCGCGCCAGACCTCGAACCGGCCTACGAAGCGTTCCAGGTCCTGCGCGCGGTCTCTCTCGCCCGGACGCGCGGCCCGCTGCTCGCCGAACACCGTCACGAGATGAAAGACACGGCCATCTGGAACATCGAGAAAGGCCTGGCGCTCACCGGGGCGGAAGTGGCACGCGCCGAAGCGCTTCGCATCGAGGCTTTCCTCCGCATGACCGCCTTCATGGAGCGCCACGAGTTCCTGGTGCTCCCCGTGAACCAGGTCGCCCCGTTCTCAATCGACACCCCGTACCCGCAGGAGATTGCCGGCGTACGGATGGAGACGTACATCGACTGGATGAAGTCGTGCTACTTCGTCACGGTGACCGGGCACCCCGCCATCTCCGTGCCGTGCGGCTTCACCGCCGAGGGCCTGCCGGTCGGCGTGCAGATCGTCGGGCGCTACCGGGACGAATTCGGCGTGCTCCAGCTGGCCCACGCATTCGAAACAGCCACCGGCCACTGGAAGCGCCGCCCACCAGCGGCACAGTAGCCA
>JBDHWA010000254.1:0-3833 GCA_039809945.1 Dehalococcoidia bacterium
CGCATGTCCATCACGATGCCCTCGGCCTTGCCGCCTTCATCGCGGATGGCCTGGGCGACCGAATGGATGGTGCCCGGGAGGCGTTTGTCCTTCACGGTCTCGGTGCGGGCGCAGATGGCGACGGCGCATCCGGCGCGGCCGAGTTCGCGGGCGATGTCTTCGCCGATGCCCCGTGAGGCGCCGGTAACGAGGGCGACTTTTCCGGTGAGTTCCATAGCAGGGCGATTGTAGCCCTGTAGGAAAGGCCGTGGCTCAGGCGGCAGGCGGAAGTGTCGGCAACCACTCCGCCGAGCGAACGTTGCGGAGGCGCATGCGCGCGCCTGCCGCCGCCCGGGCGGTAACGTGCCAGTCAGGCGCTTTTCCGGAAGGCCTGACGCCAATGACGGCGGCGCCGGTGACTTCGAACGCCCGCAGGATCGCGGTGAGCGGGGCGCGCGGTTCGAGGTACATGCCTTCGACGGTGCGGGCGGTCATGCCGGCAAGGCCGCGCCGTTCAAGGAAACTCCCGAACCCCGCCGGGATGTTCCGTGATTCGATAATCATGCCGCGTGTGCTCGTCGTTGCCGTGTCCATCGGTCTCTCCTTGTGGCCGTTCACCCGGGGAATGGCCCCGGCAGGCAGGGAGGTGACGATGGATGTAGCAGTGAAGGTAAAGGCCTGTTTTGGCCGGCGGAGGGGCCCGCCCCGGGTCTCCGGACAGCCGCCTCGCAAGCGCCGGGCTTCACTCTGGCAGTCTTAGCTCTATAGTTAATCTACGATGCCAAGCGAGTCAGGTCCCGCGCAGCAGGCCGGCAGGCTGACCGTCACATCTGCTCCCATCGTCGAGTTCCATTTCGCTATCTTCCTCATCACGAAGCACCTGGCCGCGCCCGACAAACCAATCCCGGGCTGGGTGCCCGAACTGACGCGCGCACACCCGGCAGCAGTCGAACGGTTCGCCGCGTTCTGGCGCTCGAAGGGGCTGGAGGAGCTGCCCGGAGGAGCGGGGCCGTACGGCGAACACGGCGAACTGCTGGTGGTCGCCTGGCACGCCAACCTGCTGCTCAGTGACGATGTCCGAGGGTTCCTCGCAGGGCTTCCGCGATACCTCGCGGAGGACTTCGCAATCCCTCCGATGGAGAGCGAACCCAGCGTAGTGGCCGAACTCATTGAGCAGCGGCTGCTGTGGCTGCGAAGTAATCCAGCTGGCCGGGCCGAGTACTGCGAGACGGTCAGCGAGCTGTGGCCGCTCATCGAGCCGCTCTGGCTGGCCGCGCGCGGGAAGACCGAACGGACCGTGAAGGACCTCGCCGCACGCGCACGCACCGAAACCGACCCGCGCGTCCTCGCGCCCGGCAACAAATACGTCCACAAGGATGAGTTCCGCGATCAGGTCAACGCGGCGCGGGCCCGAGGCGAGATGGTCATCCTGCCCCTCGGTCTTGGGGGCGATGGCCAGCTGTTCTGGTCCCTCCCCGGCATCCTGCTGGTCGCCGTCGGACTCGAAACCGGCGAACGCGAGGAGCAGCGCCGCGAAC
The DNA here is from genome assembly GCA_039809945.1 of Dehalococcoidia bacterium. Lineage (GTDB taxonomy): Bacteria > Chloroflexota > Dehalococcoidia > Tepidiformales > Tepidiformaceae > Amarobacter. The sequence continues at coordinate 1,518 of JBDHWA010000254.1, forward strand.
GGAGCGAACGGGCAGCCGGGCGGTTCAAGGTGCTGAGCGACCCGACGCGCCTGTCCATCCTCCTTGAGCTGCTCCGGCCCAGTTGCGACGCGTCGACGGTCACAGAGTTGGCGAGCCGATTCGGGCTCTCCCAGCCGACCGTGAGCGTGCACATCAAGCTCCTGCGCGAAGCGGGCCTGGTGCAGGCGGACCGGGACGGCAACCAGGTGCATTACAAGGCCGAAGGAGACGTCCTCCGGCGGTATGTTGAGGAAGCGACCGAGGACGTCATCGGGGCGGCTGCGCCCGGGGCTGCCCTGACCCCGCCCGCAGCACGCACATGATTCGGTAGCGGCGGTTTGCCGATTCGGGGCGAGGCCGGAAACTACCCGTATGCCGCAGCGCCGCCTCCTGCTCGCCACGAACAACCCCGGCAAAGTGCGCGAGTTCCGGCGGCTGCTCGCCGGAGCGCCCTATGAAGTCGTGACGCCCGCCGAGGCAGGAATCTCGCTCGACGTGGAGGAGACCGGCAGCAGCTACGCCGAGAACGCGTCGCTGAAGGCGACCGCATTCGCCCGGGCCGGGGAGTGCCTCGCCCTCGCCGACGATTCCGGGATCGAAGTAGACGCGCTCGACGGTGGCCCCGGCATGTACTCCGCGCGATTTGGGGGGCCGGGCCTCGATGACCGTGGGCGAACAGCCTTGCTCCTCGAAAAGCTTCTTGACGTGCCCGAGCCCGGCCGCGGCGCGCGCTACCGCGCAGTTGTGGCGCTGGCATGGCCGGGTGGTGACGTCCAACTGTTCGAAGGCGTCCAGGAAGGATCGATTGGCCGGGCGCCCCGTGGCGAGCGAGGGTTCGGCTACGACCCGGTCTTCGTCATTGCGGATGGCCGCGTGCAGGCCGAAATCAGTGACGAAGAGAAGGACGCGATTAGCCACCGCGGCAAGGCGGTGCGGGCGGCCATCGCATGGCTGGCGGAGCACTGCCCGTGAGAGCGCTGATGGCGCTTTCGAGCGCGGTCGCGCTGCTCGTCAGCGCCTGTGGCGGCAGTGCCAGTTCGTTCCCGGCCGAGGCCGAATGCCCTGCGCCGGCGCCGCTCCCAACCATCAGGACAGCGCCGGGGAGCGTCTCCACACGCGCCTACCTCACACGTCTGCGGACCTCTTCGGAGACGCTCGTGAAGCTCCGCGACACCCTGCGCGCGAGCTACCCGGACGACACGTTTTATCGGCGGGACGCCTTCCGGCCCGATTTCGCACGATACGCGGATGAAACGCTCTGCACGGCGCAGGCGATGCTCGACCTGGCGGCCCCGGATGCACGGTTCGAACGGTACGAGACGAACCTGGATGCCGCGCTGACAGAGCTCATCGCCCACACCCGGGCAGGCCGCGACGCCGTTCGAACGCGAAACACAAGCGAGTACCGGGAATGGTACAGGGACGTTGATGTGAAGACGCGGGCCGTCCGTGAAGCGGCCTTCGCCCAGCCGTAGGACACCGGTTACTCGGCGCTGACAAGCCCGGCGGCGCGCTTGATCCGTTCACGAATATCGGTGACGGAGGGTACGGCGCCGTCGGCCACGAAGGTGGTAAGCGCCTCTTCCTTGCGGCCCGAGGGGAGCATTCGATAGCGGAAGCCGAGGTCGCGATGAGCCGAGACACCGCCGTCGGACCAGACAGCAATGACCGTCCCCAGGCGCACCTCCTGGAGCATATCGAAGACCTGCTTGACCACGCGCTCGAACCTCATTGGCCCTCCACCGCCACCTGCGGAAGGAGACCATAACGCGAACGGGCCGCCAAGCGCCATCGCCCGCACGGCCTTAACCCAACGGCCGAAGCGCGCGTCCTACGGCTTCGGAGTGATCTTCGCGGCCGTGCCGTAGGCGCAGATCTCGGTCCAGTTCGCACCCATCTCCGAGGTGTCGAAGCGCATGGCGATGATGGCGTTGGCGCCCTTCGCCTCAGCTTCGGCGACCATCCTCTCGACCACCTGGTGACGGCTGTCCACAAGCGCCTGGGTCATCCCTTTCAGTTCGCCGCCGAAGAGCGACTTCACGCTCGACCCAATCTGCGAGCCAATGTTCCGTGACCGTACGGTGAGCCCGAAAACCTCGCCGTAAACCTCCACAATGTCATGCCCGGGAACGTCGTTCATCGTTGTGATCAGCATCTGCAGAGCTCCTTCAAGACGAATGGTAGGGCACCTGTGGGACACCTGATGTATAGACGCCATGCCTCGTAGACTGGCGGTGTGAGCGACCCCCCGAAGGAACGTGTCGCGGGCCTCGCGCCCCCACCCGATGACCGGGTCTATCTCGCGTACATCGCCTC
>JBDHWA010000255.1:0-3830 GCA_039809945.1 Dehalococcoidia bacterium
ACTGCAGCAGGTCATCGCGGACCTGAAGACGCAGGACTACGGGATCGAGCTGAAGTTCGGCAACTACCGGTAGGCCCCGCGGTCAGACGCCCTTGCGGAACACCTGATCGAGTGCGGCGCGGCGGCGCGCTTTCGCTTCCGCTTCGAGCCGGAGCTTGCGGTCGACGCGCTCCTGGTGGCGTTTTTCGTACTGCATCCAACCGGCGATGAGCATGATGAGCGCGGCGAGGAAGATGACGTTGCCGCCGATCCAGAGGATGAGGATGCCGAGCCGCTGGTCGGTGAGGGGGGCTGGCGCCCAGGCCGGGGCGTTCGCCGAGAGATCGCCGTGGACGGCGGTCGTCATGCTCAGGAACATGCCGCCGAAGAGCCCCTTGTGGGTCATTTCGACGAACACGTAGAGCGACCGCAGCGGGTAGGGCAGCCGCCAGCGGAGAGGGTCGGCGACGATTGCCGGGTTCCAGAAGAGCAGGCCAACGCCGAGCATCATCGCCTGTTCGGCGTAGCGGACCGACTGGTGGCGAACCGCCAGCTCCGTCAGGTCGGTGAACTGCCAGACATAGGTGGCGACCGCGAACACGAGCCAGGTGATGACCGGGAAGGTCACCACGGCCACCAGGCGGCAGCGGTAGAGGCTCCGCAGGCGGCGGCTGCCGACCTTGCCTGTGGCACGGAAGCCGAGCGTGAGCGGCGCGCCGAGGAGCATCGCTGGCGGCGCGATCATCGTCAGTAAGAGGAAGCCCGTGAAATCGACGAAGAGGACGCTGCGGCCGTAGTGGTCGATAGGCGAACAGACCGCCAGCAGGACGAGGACGAGCGACAGCATGAAGCTGACAAGCCGCCACCGTGGATGTGGGAACCCGCGCGCGGCTGCTCGCCGGTAGGCCACCCAGTAGACGGCTGCCGCGGCAACAAGCACCAGCACCCACAATGGGTGGAAGGTCCACTGGGCCAGGACCGTCGGCAGGTCGGGCGAGCTTTCCATTGGGGTTCCCCGGATCAGCGTGCGCCGAACGCCTCAAAGGTCAGGATGGTAAACGTGTCCCGGATGTGCGGGATGGAGTGGATGTCCCGTTCGATGAGGCGGCCGAGGCCGTCAACCTCCGAGACGTACAGCTTGGCGAGGAGGTCGTACTGGCCGGTAATGCTGTAGCACTCGGAGAACGACTCGACCTCGGCGATGCGGTTGGCCACCTCGGTGGTGTGGCCCGGTTCGGTTTTGATCATGACGAAGACAGCGCGCACCCCGCGAGTGTACGGGATTCGCCCGCTACTCAGGCCGAAGGTTCAGAAATCAGTAATCCTTGACCCCGCCGCCGCCGTCGAAGGCGTCCCGCAGGCTCGCCAGCCGCGCCCGCTCCGAGAGCAGGCGGAGGATTTCGAGCGCTTCCGCGGGCGACGGCGTTTCGCCCGCTTCCTCCAGCAGCCGGTTCACACGCTGGTCGATATCGCGGATCTGGCTGTCGAGGGCCGCTTTGGACTGACCGGACGTGCCGGTTCCAGTCGTTGGCGTCCCCGCTGGCGCCGTGCCCCCGGGCTGGGGTGTTCCGCTCCCCGGCGTGCCGTCGCCCGGTTGGGGCGAACCGCTGCCGGGCTGCTGCGTCGGCCCCGAACCGGGCTGTGGCGTGCCCTCCGGCGTGGGAGAGCCGGCCGGCGGGGTCGGTGCGTCGGGGTCGGTTCCCGGCGTCAGCAGGCGAAGGACGACCTCGTAGTCGTGGCGGGCCGCGTCGTTCGTCCCGTCTTCGAGGAGCGCCCGGCGAAAGGCATCGAGTGACTCGACCAGGCGGCCGGCCGTGAACTGGTGGTGGCCGATTGAGGCGTACGCCTTCGCGCGCACGGACGACTGGTTCGAACCGAGAGCACGGCGGGCCGCCAGGATGGCCTCCTCGTTCCGGCCCGCAGCGGCGTAGGCCGCCGCAAGGTTCAGCGCCACGTTCGGGTCATCCGGGCGGGCGACCTGGACCTCCAGGAACTTTTCGATGGCGGTCGCTGAGTCGCCTTTCCGGAGGGCGTCGCGCCCGGCTTCGTTCGCGGTGTACTCACTGGTCGCGCAACCGCCGAGAACGATGGCCGCGATCGTCAGCGCCGTGACGACACCGGCCGTTCGGAAGGAGAACCGGGCGACGCGTTCGGCCACCGAGGCGAGCACCAGCACCGCGATGGCGGCGACCGCAAAGTACTGGTAGCGCTCCACCGGCAGGACCAGCGGCCGTTCTTCGATGCGGGAATGCTGGAGCGCGCGGAGGCGGCCATCGACCGCGCCCGGGACTACCGAGAGGTCTGCGCCGAGGTAGCGTCCGCCGGCCGCCGCAGCCAGCGCCCGCAGGAACGGCTCATCGAGTTTCGTAACAATCGGGGCCCCGTCGGCATCGAGCTTGGGCTGCTCCCGGCCGTTGCGCGGGTCAGCCACGGGGATGGTTCCGCCCCCGGGCGTCCCGACGCCGGCGACCAGCAGCGTCGCGCCGGATTGGGCGACGAGCTGCGCGCCCTCGACGAAATCGCCTTCGAGGTCGTCGCCGTCCGTGAGGAGGAGGATGACCTGGCCACTGCCGCCTTCTTCGTTCAGCAGGGCGACCGCCTCCTTCAGCCCGGCGCCCGCGTTCGTGCCCCCGGGAACGAAGATAACGCCGGTCTCGAGCGTATCGACCACCTGGTGGGCCGCGGTCAGGTCGGTGGTCAGCGGGAAGCGGATGCGGGCTTCGCCGGCGAAGACCACGAGGCCCACGCGGTCGCGTCCGAGCCGGTCGAGCGTCGCGTCGATCGTGGTCTTGGCCGCGGCCAGCCGGTCCGGCGCGACGTCGCGCGCCGCCATCGAACGGGAGATATCGAGGACGATGACGAGGTCGGCGCCGGTGCGCTCCACCTTGCTTTCGCGCGTGCCCCAGCGTGGCTGGGCGGCCGCGACCACAGCAGTGACGGCAGCGAGGGTGAAGAGCCCGGCAGCGGCGTACGGCGGAGGCGCGCTGCGGGTTCGCGAGAGTTGCCGCGCCCGCGCCGCGGCTCTTCGCACTCCGAGTGCCCACGCAACCAGCGCCACCGGCGCGAGCGGCAGCAGGAGGAGCATCCACGGCCGGGCGAACTCGATGCCGCTCATGCCGGCGCCCTCCGCAGGACGGTTCCGCGCAGGACCAGTTCGGCGGCGAGGAGGAGCGCGGCAGCGGCCGCGAACCATGGCGCAAACTCGGTGTAGCTTTCGAACGACTCGCGCGTGACCTTGCTCCGTTCCAGCGCGCCGATCTCGTCGTAGATCGCCTGCAGCGCCTCAGGGCTATCGGCCTGGAAGTACTTGCCGTTCGTCCGGTCGGCGATGGCCGTCAGGAGTTCCTCGTCGACGTCCGAGTTCACTCCGAGGGCCGCCGGGGAGACCATGCCGATGGTGTAGACGCGGACCTTCAGCGAGACGGCCAGCTCTGCCGCCTTTTCGGGTGAGATAGAGGTTGCGTTATGTTCACCATCAGTTAGCAGGATCACGATCCGGCTGGCGGCGGTCGAGTCCTGGAGCATGTTCAGCGCCGCAGCGAGACCGACGCCGATGCCTGTGCCGTCCGGCAGGAGCCCGCTGTTCAGGTCTGCCACCATCCGGTCGAGCGCTTCGTAATCGAGGCTGGGCGGAGAGAGCGCGAGCGCGTCCTGCTGGAAGACGACGAGCCCGACACGGTCGTTCTCGCGCGTGCGAATAAACTCGCGGATCACGTCCTTCGAGGCGTCGAGGCGTGACTTCCCGGGGGCGAAGCGCTGCTCCATCGAACTCGAAATATCGAAGGCGAGGGCGATATCGACGCCTTCGCCGGGGACCACGGAGTCGGCGCGGCCTTCGCGCGGGCCCGCGG
>JBDHWA010000256.1:0-3797 GCA_039809945.1 Dehalococcoidia bacterium
GCCCCGCTACACTGGGCGCATGAAGTTCGCCATCGTCCGCTTCCCCGGGACCTGGAGTGACCGTGACTGCTACCACGTCCTCCACAACGTGCTCGAACAACAGGCCGAGATCATCTGGCACCGCGAGACCGACCTCTCGCGCTTCGACGCCGTGGTCCTGCCCGGCGGTTTTTCGTATGGCGACTACCTGCGCACCGGCGCCATCGCCCGGTTCTCGCCGGTCATGGAAGCGGTCACCACGTTCGCCGAAGCCGGAAAGCCGGTCATCGGCATCTGCAACGGCTTCCAGGTGCTGTGCGAAAGCCACCTCCTGCCGGGGGCGCTGATTCGCAACCAGAGCCTGCAGTTCCGCTGCGAATGGGCGTACCTCCGGCGCGAAGGCGGCGCCACCCCCTGGGCCGACGGCATCCGCGATGGCGAGGTCATTCGCGTGCCCATCAGCCACGGCGAGGGCAACTACTTCGCCGACAACCGCACACTCGACGAACTCGAACTGCGCGGGCGCGTCGTCTTCCGTTACTGCGAAGCCAGCGGCGAAGTGACGCCGGCCTCGAATCCGAACGGCAGCGCCCGCAACATCGCGGGCATCATCAACGCTCGTGGCAACGTCCTCGGCATGATGCCCCACCCGGAACGCGCCGGCGAAGAGTTGGTCGGCGGCAGCGACGGCAACCGGATGTGGGAGTCGCTCATCGGCCAGGCGGTGGCGGTGGTGCGGTAGCTGCTGGCATCGCGGGGCTCGGTCCCCGCCTGCTGGCGGGTAATAGGCATGGTGGGAAGTAAGCGGGCGCGGAGGCCTGCGATTCCAGTCATTGCAATTCTTTACACAACAGTGTGAGCGGGCGTACAACATGGCCACGGCGCGGGTCCGGTTCACGCGGCCGGCCGAGGAGCTCAGAGAGATGAGCGTGTCTGCCCCCGCCTACCCGTTCGCCCTCGACGTCCACCCACCGGAGAAGCAGAGCCGCCTGACCGTGTTCTTCCGGCTCATCCTGCTCATCCCTCACGCCATCATCCTTGAGTTCCTCCTCGTCGCCGCCTATGTCGTGATGATCCTCGCCTGGTTCGCCATCCTCATCACCGGGAAGCTGCCTGGCGGCCTGGGGAACTTCGTGCTCGGCTCGTTGCACTGGCTGACGCGCTACGGCGGTTACGCCTGGCTGCTGACCGGCAAGTACCCGCCGTTCGCGCTGGGCGAAGACAGCAACTACCCGGTCCGTCTCTCCGGCGAGGTGCAAACCGAAGGCCGAAGCCGGGTCACGGTGTTCTTCCGGATGCTGATGATCATCCCGCACGTCATCGTGCTGTACGTCCTCAACATCGCGCTCAGCGTGGTCGTGCTCATTTCGTGGATCGTCGCCCTGTTCACGGGGTCCGTGCCGGCCGGGCTGCACGGCTTCATCGCCGGGTTCCTGCGCTGGCAGACGAGGCTCGGCGCCTATGCAATGCTGCTGACCGACCAGTACCCGCCGTTCAGCAAGAGCTAGTGCCGAAGGGCGCTTCAGGTACGATCTGGTTCTCGGCCGATTCGGCCCTCGGAGCGCCCCGTTGAGCACGCCCCCCGGAGAGGAAGGCCCTTCCCCGAATCCACCCACAGGCAACGACTGGTCATGGGAGTCCCACGGGACGGCAGAACCAGCCGCACCCGATTCGGCTGGCCTTCGCTGGGAGGGTAGCGCGCCCACTTCGCCCGAGGCGCCGCCGGCGCCAGCCGCGCCGGGCAAGGTCGACCCGTTCGCAACGACCGTTGTCACCGGGACCCTCGACGCAGCTCCCACTCCGGCGCCGGCCGAAGAGGGCTACCCGGCCCGGTTCGACGTCGACTACCCGGACCGGCTGAGCCGCTGGAAGGCGCTCCTCCGGCCGTTTCTCGTGCTGCCGCCGCTTCTCGCTGCCTCGCTCATCTACTACCTGCTTTACCTCGGCGTCCTCGCCGGGTACATGACCGTCTTCTGGAAGAAGAAGTACCCCGACTGGCTGTTCCAGGCGAACGCCGGTGCGATGGGCTTCCTCGCCCGGACAACCGCCTACGCGCTGCTCCTCACGGACCGCTATCCGTCGTTCGGACCCGAAGGTTCGCCCGTACGGCTGGAGTTCGACCAGCCGCCATCCGGGCGACTGAGCCGCTGGCGCGTCCTCTTCTGGAAGAGCGTGCTCCTCTTCCCGATGGCGATCGTGCTGTACTTCCTCTGGCTCGCGGTGATGGTCGTGAGCGTGCTCGCCTGGTTCGCTGTCCTCATCACCGGCAGCCACCCGCGCGGGCTGTTCCAGTTCAGCGTGGGCGTGCAGCGCTGGTCGTGGCGCATGCTCGCCTACCAGTCCTCGTTCAACGATCGCTACCCGCCCTACGCGCTTTCGAGCGACGCCGGGCCGGGCAGCAAGGGTTCAGTCGTTATCAATGGCGTCATCGGCGGCGTGCTGGCATCCGGCTACGCGGCGCTCATCATTGCGGCCATCGCCACCGCGAACGACCACGCCACGGAACGGGTGAGCTATGCCCAGCTGCTCGCGGGGCGCGGCCAGGTGTCCCACCACTTCGACTCCGGCGGCGGAGACGGCGTGACGCTCCGGCTCACCAGCGCCGTCGACCCCGGTGACGAACTCATCCAGATCATCCGCCCGGCAAGGGGCGAGCGAATTGTGGTGGTTCGCTGGACCGTTTCGAACGAATCGAACCTGAGCGCGCAGATCGCCGGCGGCGCAGCACGGATGGAGTACCGCTATAGCGACCGCGGCAAGACGAAGACGAAGACCGAGGACGCCGAATTCATCGGCGTGAACAACGTCTCGGCGCCTGCGATGCTCCGCGAAGGCGGGGACGCCGTCGTCCAGGCGGTCTTCGTCGTGCCGGATGACGCCGAGCCAACAGCGATCTGGTTCCAGGACGGCTTCGCCCATGGCGGCGTGAAGTACGAACTCCGCTGAGCGGCCGCGCACCCCGAAACGGCAAAGCCCCGTACCATTAGGCCCATGCCAGTTGACCAGGCCGCCCTCGACGCCGTCGCCCTTTCCCGAGCCGAATATGACGTGCTCGTCCAGCAACTCGGCCGTGAGCCGAACGAAGTCGAACTCGGGATGTTCGGCTCCCTCTGGAGCGAGCATTGCGGCTACAAGAACAGCAAGCCGCTGCTCAAGCTGTTCCCCTCCGGCGGCGACCACATCCTGACCAAGGTTGGCGCCGAAAACGCGGGCGCGATCGACATCGGCGATGGGCTGTGCGTGGTCATGAAGGTCGAATCGCACAACCACCCGTCGGCGATCGAGCCGTACCAGGGCGCAGCCACCGGCGTCGGCGGCATCGTCCGCGACATCTTCGCGATGGGGGCGTACCCGGTCGCCATTCTCGATTCGCTCCGCTTCGGCCCGCCGGATGACCCGCAGAACCGCTTCCTCTTCGACGGCGTCGTTGCCGGTATTGGCGGTTATGGCAACTGCCTGGGTATCCCAACCGTCGGCGGCGAAGTCCACTTCGCTTCCGCCTACAACGGCAACCCGCTGGTCAACGCGATGTGCGTGGGCGTGGCCCAGACCGCCCGCCTCCAGAGCGCCCGCGCCACTGGCGAAGGCAACATCCTCCTCCTCGTCGGCGCCGATACGGGCCGGGACGGCATCCACGGCGCGAGCGGGCTCGCCAGCCGCACGGACCCGGAGGCGCGCTTCGAAGAGATGCGCCCGGCGGTCCAGGTGGGCAACCCGTTCATGGAAAAGCTCCTGATGGAGGCCTGCTACGAACTCGCCTCGGAGCACGGCGACTGGATCGTCGGCCTCCAGGACCTGGGCGCGGCCGGCCTCACGAG
>JBDHWA010000257.1:0-3797 GCA_039809945.1 Dehalococcoidia bacterium
TCGGCGTGACTGGGGCTGAAAGTGGCCTGAATTGCGCTTGCGCATTCCGTCACAATCCCCCTATGATGCGCAGGGTCTGGAGTCCGGACGCCGAGGAGGCGTGTGTGGGCAGTTGGATAGTCCCTTCTGCCTCGCTGTTCGGTGCTGGTTGGTTCTTCGCCACCGCACTCATCCTCGGGGTGGTCATTGGCCGGTGGGCCGATGGCAAAACCGGCCTTGAGCCCACATTCACTTTGATAGGAATCGTTGTGGGGCTGGCTGTTGCGGCGGTCGGCGGCTATCGGATGCTGCTGCCGTTCATCCGCAAGATCAGTTCCACCGACCCAGGATAGGGCCGAGTGAAAGCTGTAACTATCGCCAGTGTGATTGTCGGGGTCCTCGCATTCCTGGCGGTCGGCCTGTTCATTGCGCAGGGGCCGCAGCCGGAGATTATCGTCCCGGCCGAAAAAATTACGGCAATTGGCCCGCTCGAAATCTCCAACACTCTGCTGACTTCCTGGATCGTGATGGTGCTCATCATCGTGATTGCGTGGGCTTGCACGCGCTCGATGACGCTCATCCCCGGCGGCGCCCAGAACTTCCTCGAAGCCGTCATTTCCTTCCTCGTCGGCCAGGTTGAAGAGATCGCCGGCGAGAAGAACGGTCGCAAGTTTTTCATGGTCATCGCGACCATCTTCCTCTGGGTCATCTTCAATAACTGGTTTGGTCTCCTGCCGTTCTTCAATGCGATTGGCAAGACCGAGGACGTGAACCATCACATCCTTGAAACCATCGCCGAGCAGGCGCACGACGGAACGCCGTTCGAAAAGCGCGATAAGTTCGGCGCCTGGTTCATGGAGAACACCGGCGGCATCACGATGGCGAAGCCGCGGGCCAAGGCCGTCGAGTTCGAAGTGCAGGGCGGCGACACCGCAGCTGTTGCTGGCGACCGCTACATCGTCTTCCTCGCCGAGAAGTTCACCGACTTCCGCGCGCATGCCGAAGACGAAGAAGCCGCGCCGACGAAAGAAGCTGTCGAAGGCGCGATGGCCGCACTCAATGCCGACCCCAAGGCGCCCAAGGTGCATATCGCGGCTGAAGGCGGCCATGGTGAAGCAGCCGAGGGCCACGAACCGGTCCCGAGCGCCACACTCGGAGCGATCGAGTCGGTCGAGTTCCCGGGCCGGAAGCTGGGGCTAGTTATCCCCTTCTTCCGCGGCACCTTCAGTGATGTGAACAACACGCTGGCGATGGGCATCGTCTCGTTCTTTGTGGTCGAGTTCTGGGGCTTTCAGGCGCTTGGGCTTGCCTACCTGAGCAAGTTCTTCGTGGCGCCATGGAAGAGTCCGATCATGACCTTCGTCGGCTTCCTCGAACTCCTTTCCGAGCTCATCCGTATCATCAGCTTCTGTTTCCGTCTCTTCGGCAACATCTTCGCTGGTGAAGTTCTCGTCTTGATGTTGACCTTCCTGATGCCGTTCCTGTTCGTGGACGTTATCTACGGGCTGGAGCTGTTCGTCGGGTTCATCCAGGCGGCAGTGTTCGCACTGCTGACCCTGGTCTTCGCAATCGGCGCGGTGGAACACCATGGCGACGATGACCACCACGAAGAGCACGGAGCGGAACACCCAACGGGGGCAGTCCAGGCCCATTGAGGCCTGTTCGCAATCGATTTCGAAAACGCACCCCGGAAGGGTGCAACGGAGGCAACTGAGTCATGGACCTTCTGAGCTTTCTGCCGTTCCTGGTCATCCTGGAGACCGACGGCGCCAAGGCAATCGGCGCCGCGATCGCGATGGCCGTAGGCGGCATTGGGCCGGCCCTCGCCATCGGCATGCTGGTGGGTAAGGCGATGGAAGCGCTGGGCCGCAACCCTGAAGCGCGCGCCGCTATCCAGACCAACATGATCCTCGGCGTCGCGTTCGCGGAAGCTATCGGCATTTATGCCCTGCTCTCCGCGCTCATCATCGCCTTCGTCATCTAGTTCCCGGCCGCTGCCGGCAGAGGTTCCGCATGGACAAGGCAGTCGAAGCACTGGGTCTCAATCTGCCCCAGTTGATTGCGCAGGTGGTGAACTTCTTCGTTCTCCTCATCGTGCTCAGGCTCGTGGCCTACAAGCCGATCCTGAAGATGCTCGATGAGCGGAAGCAGAAGATCGCCGAAGGGCTCAACGCCGCCGAGATCGCGCGCGCTGAAGCGGCATCGGCACAGGCCAATATCCAGGCCCAGCTCGATACCGCCCGGCGCGAGGGCCAGGAGATCGTCGCCAATGCGCAGAACATTGCGACGCGTATCCAGGCTGACGCACGCGAGCAGTCGGCGAAAGACCGCGAAGCCTCGATCGAGCGCGCCCGTGCCGAGATCCAGCAGGAGCGCGACCGCGCGATTGCGGACCTTCGCGGCGAGTTCGCGGACATCACTGTCCGGGCAGCGGAGAAGGTTATCAACCAGTCTCTCGACCGGCAGGCGCACCAGCGCGTGATCGACGAGACGCTGGCCGAATCCAACTTCAGCGGGAATTAGCGCGATGGCAGACCCCCAGGCGGCCAAACGGTACGCGCAGGCGGCTTTTGGGATCGCCAGCGACGCCAACGCGATTTCGCAATGGCGCGCCGAGCTCAACGATGTGGCAACCGTCCTCGTTGATTCCGGCCTGGCGCCGGTGCTGGCCGACACGAAAGTGCCGCTCGAGAAACGGCTCGCCCTCGTCGACCGTTCTCTCGATCTGTCGCCACTGGCGATGAATTTCGCCCGGTTGCTGGTCTCGAAAGGCCGCTCGGGCGAAGCGCGCGCGGTGGCTCAGGCGTTCGAACGCATGGCGGACGAGCACGATGGCATCGCGCATGCCAGCGTGACGACGGCTGTCGAGTTGTCGCCTGCGGAGTTGGACGCCATCGCGAGCCGCCTGACCCAATCGATGGGCCGCCAGGTGCGCGCGCGGGCGGTTGTCGACCCCGCCATCATTGGGGGCGTCATCGTTCGCGTCGGCGACAAGCTGGTGGATGGCAGCATCCGAACCCGACTGAAGCGGCTCCGCAAGGAGCTTGAGGGCGCCCGCTAAGAGGCGCAGCGAGTTGCAAGAAGAGGTAAGCCGGAATGGCAGTACGCGCTGAGGAGATTGCATCGATTCTGCGGGAGCAGATCGAAGGATTCGGGAGCTCGGTCGAAGCGACCGACGTCGGTTCGGTTATCGCCGCCGGCGACGGTGTGGCTCGTATCCACGGGCTCTCCGGCGCCATGCTTTCCGAGCTGCTGGAGTTCAGCAACGGCTCCATGGGCATCGCGCTCAACCTTGAAGAGGAATCGGTCAGCGCCGTGGTGCTGGGCGAGTACCACGACATTAAGGAAGGCGATGAGGTTCGCTCGACGGGCCGCATCATCGAGGTGCCGGTTGGCGACGCCCTCATCGGCCGCGTTGTTGACCCGCTCGGCAACCCGCTCGACGGCAAGGGCCCGATTAACACGGCGAACCGCCGCCCGATCGAGCGCATCGCTCCCGGTGTGACCCTTCGCAAGAGCGTGAACCAGCCGGTGCAGACGGGCATCAAGTCAATCGACGCGATGTTCCCCATCGGCCGCGGCCAGCGCCAGCTCATCATCGGCGACCGCTCGACAGGCAAGACCGCCATCGCCCTGGACACGATCATCAACCAGAAGGGCGGCGACCTGGTTTGCATTTACGTAGCCGTCGGACAGAAGGCCGCGAAGGTCGCGCAGGTTGTCGGCGTGCTCGAAGAGAACGGAGCGATGGATCACACCATCATCGTGGCCGCGAACGCCTCCGATTCGGCCGCGCTCCAGTACCTCGCTCCGTACGC
>JBDHWA010000258.1:0-3786 GCA_039809945.1 Dehalococcoidia bacterium
GCGCGGCCGATATCGGCATGCGAGACGTGGAGCGGTGTCTGTAGCGACGCCGCGATGCGCCTGGTTGGGCATGGTATACCTTGATGCGATTTGAGCGCGATGCGGTGTGGGGAGAGGTGGTGAAAGCGCTTCCCGGTTGACGCGCAAGGAGACATTAGGCTCGTGCTTTCGGAAGGTGACACGCCAAAGACAGCTGGTGGGCCAGGCTAGACTTCGAATATGCGCTGGGCATCGGGGAGCGCCATGGGTTTCTGGAAGACGACCGTCAAATGGCTTGTCGGGACCGTTAAGGTAGCGACCAACGTCAGCGTCAGCGGCGCAAAGCTCGCCGGCGACGGAATCAGCGGTGGAGCAAAATTCGTCTCCAAGCATCGCGACACCATCGCAAGTGTCGCAACCACTGCCGTGGATGCCACCGCCAAGGTAGTCGCCGTGACGGGCGCCGTCGCGCTGACCGGTGCTGCTGAGGCAGCTAAGACTCTTCACAAGGTCGGATCCGGATCCGATGGAGTCTTCGGTAAGGCGCTCGGCCATGCCGGCGGTCTCGCAGCGGATGCCATCGCTGTCGTCGGCGGAGCGACATTCCTCGTGGGCACACTCGCCGAGAAGACGGCACCAGCGATCGGAGCCGCCACCGGCGGAGTGGCAGTCGGAGCGACGAAAGTCGTTTCCGGAACACTCGACGCAGTGACCCTCACCGATGAAGACTTCGACAAGCTGCGGGAACGTCTCCAGGCAGCCAGCCGTGTCGTCAAGGAGAGGGCCGATGCACGCGAGCGCGCAATTCGCGCCGCCCAGAGATTGCACCGAAAGAAGGACTTGCTCGACCTACTGGTCGTCGGAGGCATCACCGTCGCGGACATTCTTCGCTCTCCCGACGCAGTGCCCCCGGAAATCGAGCGTGCCTTCGAGCTGGCCTATCCCGGACTCGCGAGCTCGGGCGAGACGTTCGCCGATGCCGCCGGCCGGATGTCGTCCGACGAGCTTGTCGGTCTGGTCAGCGGCGTGAAGGGCAAGCTCTTCGAGATTGAACTCGTCGACTACCTCAATCACGGACATCTTCCGGACGGCCTGCACGCTGAATTGGCGACCTCTGCGACCCAGCCAGGCTATGACATCCAGATCTTCGATCAGCAGCACCGAGTCGTGGACGTACTGCAAGCCAAGGCTACAGAAAGCGCGCACTACGTGCTCGAAGCCCTGCACCGCTACCCCGGTATCGACGTGACAACGACCGACGAGGTCTACGCCCAGCTCATTGCCCACGGTACAGCTGCTCACGTCACCAACAGCGGCATCAGCGAAGAGGTCCTGCAACAGAAAGTCGAGGCGGCGATTCTCGCCGGGCACCACGTCGGCGTAGGCGATCTCGTGCCATCGACCGTCGGCCTTGCGATCATCGCCCTGTCGTCGTTCCGGGACGGCAGCCTGACCCTGGAGCAGCGCGCCGGGCAATTCGGCGAGCGGGGCGCCAAGGCGGGATTCGCCTCTGTGGCAGGCAAGGCAGCTTTGATCGCCAGCGGCTATT
The DNA here is from genome assembly GCA_039809945.1 of Dehalococcoidia bacterium. Classification (GTDB taxonomy): domain Bacteria; phylum Chloroflexota; class Dehalococcoidia; order Tepidiformales; family Tepidiformaceae; genus Amarobacter. The sequence goes on from JBDHWA010000258.1 coordinate 1,529, forward strand.
GGTGGGCGGCCCTGGCGGCAGGTGTCGGTACCCGACTGCTCACTACCTACGGCGGCAACAAGCGCCAACGCTATGACGAACTGCTTGATCTGACGAGATCCGTCGAGCAGCTGGCCTGTAAAGCGAAAGCCCCCGGCCGCACCAGCCACGCATCGGCCTGAGACCTCGCGTCAATTGAAATCGGGGAGCAAGTCAGACCCGGTCAGTGGTGGTGAAGCGCGGCTTTGACGCGTGCGATTTCTGCAAGCAGCACCGGCGCGAAGGCTCGCGCTTCCTCGTCTCCCTGCAGGCCTCGTGCTGATAGCGCGGCGTAGAGGGCGAGGGCAGCCGCCAGCCATTCCGATCGATCTAGGGTGCCCTGCACGAATTCCATCTTCGGCGCGTTATCGACCCGAAGCGGAATTCTGGTGATCGTCATCAAGGAGAAGCTGGCTCGACTGGAGGTTCAGGCGACCCAGAAGCATCGGTCTCGCTAGAAATGGCGACAAGCTTCCCTCGCTGGCTCAGCCGCTCAACCACCGCTCGAAGTCCTTCGGTGTCGAAGTCGAACGCCCGTCGCAGACCCTCGTCCTCCAAGGCACTGCGATCGCCGTGCACCAACGTGAACCGGGCCATGGCCACCTCCTTGATCTGAGGATATGCCAGCCCCCGTGTTCCAACGAAATACTCCCTCAATTGCGCGAGGGGGTTGTATCCGCTTTGCGGTTACCCTTTCGACACCTTTACTGAACGCCTAGGGTTCGTGCACGGCTTTTTTTCCTAGGCGAAGCAGGGGAGGGCATGCAAACGGGGCTGTTCGGAACCTAAACCGTCGGAGTCGTCGCGGCTCGGGAGTTCGCCCGGCGGTGTACGCGGCCGGCTGTTGCCCATCCCAAACCCGGCGATCCGGCAGGAGCGACCGTAGCGGCATGGATTCGAAGAGCACCACGGCCTCGTGGGTCCCGCCTTAGTACATCCGCCGCGGCGGGGACCCGTGGCACAACGAGTAGCGACCGTTCGAGACCGGGTTGAACGCTCGGGCGTGGACGGGTGTTCCGATGGCGGTCTCGCGCTTGAACTGGCGCCTCAGCTCTCCGATGAACGGCTCCGTGGGGAGGTTTTCAGGAATCGACCACGGGCTACCACTCGTCATCGGACCTCCGGAACTCCTGGCTCGCGGCCGCGATCACGCGCACGGGGTCGCTGGGGAAGACCTCTGCCGGCGTGCGACCGTCGAGCGCCCGGGAGGGGTGGTAGCACCAGAACACGGCCGACCAGCCGGTGTCGTCGTCCTGTGGCAGGACCGCGAGCAGGTCGGCCACGCGCGGGTTCACCTCGCCGTTGGGGGTGTCGAACTGGAACCGCGGATGGCGGTATCCGTTGCGGAAGCGCGCGCCGATGAGCCGGTGCTCTCGACGCAGTCGGCTGGCGTACTGGCTGGGATTGCTCTCGACCACGCCCCCGCGCGCTTGCGTCGCCACCTCCCGCGCGGTCAGTAGCTCGCCGCTGGCCAGCAGCTCATCGCGTCGCGCGAGCGTGGCGTCCGCCGGGGCCGGGGGCGGGTCGTGCCCGATGGTGTCCGACCGGAGGCCCCAGCCGTCAAGGCGCCGTGCCGCGTCCGCGATCGCGACCTCCGCGGACCGAAGCGCGGCCGGCTCGGGACCGCGAAGGACCTGGGCCGCCGGGCCAACGGCAGGGTGCCCCACGTGACCAACCGCTGAGCCGCCCAGGCCGCTGACAATCTGCGCTTCCACGCGATCCAGTTCGGCCGCGGTGTGTTGCGCCACCGCCTGGCGCAGCTGGGGCCAGTAGACCAGGCAGGTGATCGCGTCCTCCGGGTGCTCGGGTCGGTCGAGGGACGCGGCGACGGCCGCCCAGTCCGGCATCGGCGCGGGCGTCGCCTCCACCTCGGATGCCGTCACGAGCTCCCTGGGGGTGAGGAGCGTCGGCGCCGGCCGGCTGGGGGGGCGCAGGCTGGCCGACGCCCCGTGGACCTCGAAGGCTTCCCACTGGGCAGGCGTCACCGTTCGGACACGGGCCATCTGGAGCAGCGCGAGCCAGACGAGCCACGGCAGCGCGCCGCCCACCGATGCCGGCGAACGGGCGAGGAGCACGGCGAAATGGGAGCGGAGGGCGGCCGCGTCGAAGCGGCGCAGTTGCGAGCGCGTGACGAGTTCGGTGTGGACGCAAAGCTGCCCGCCGTTCAATCGGGCGGCTTCGAGCAGCAGGGGCGGGGCAGAGCCCGTTGGGTCTGGCAGGGGCGCGTGGCGCATGGCGGG
>JBDHWA010000259.1:0-3715 GCA_039809945.1 Dehalococcoidia bacterium
CATGAACACAAATGTTCGTTGACGCCCCTGCCGCCCACCGCCTAGCATTGGTTGAGCAACGACGGAACGCGGGAGGCCATGCCAAAGTTCATCTTCGTAACCGGTGGCGTGGTCAGTTCGGTTGGCAAGGGCATCACCACAGCCAGCCTCGGCAGAATCCTCAAATCGCGCGGCATCTCCGTCTCCATCCAGAAGCTCGACCCCTACCTCAACGTCGACCCCGGCACGATGTCGCCGTACCAGCACGGCGAAGTCTTCGTTACCGTTGACGGCGCCGAAACCGACCTGGACCTCGGCCACTACGAGCGGTTCATCGACCAGGACCTGACGTCGGCCTCGTCCATCACCTCGGGCCAGGTCTACCAGAGCGTGCTCGAACGGGAGCGCCGCGGGGACTACCTCGGCGGCACCATCCAGCAGGTGCCGCACCTCACGAACGAGATCAAGAGCCGCATCTACCACGTGGCCGAAACCACCGGCGCCGAAGTCGTCATCTGCGAGGTTGGCGGCACCGTCGGCGACATCGAAGGCGAGACCTTCATCGAGTCGATTCGCCAGATTCGCCACGAGCAGCCGCGCGACACCGTCCTCAGCGTGCACGTGACCTTTCTCCCGATGATCGGCGCGACCAGCGAACTGAAGACGAAGCCGACCCAGCACTCGGTGCGAGAACTGCGCTCGAAGGGCATCCAGCCCGACGTCATCCTCCTCCGCAGCGACCACCCGGTGAGCCGCGACATCTCGGAGAAGGTGGCGCTCTTCTGCGACGTCGAGCCGCGCGCCGTCATCCCGATGGAGACGGTTTCCTCGATCTACGAGGTCCCACTGCTGCTCGAAGAGCGCGGCCTCGGCGACTACGTGATCGAGCGACTCGGCCTCCACGGTGGGCGTGACCTTTCCGAATGGCGCGAGATGGTTCGCCGGCTCAAGCACCCTTCGGGCAGCGTCGAGGTCGCCGTTGTCGGCAAGTACGTCGAGCTGCACGACGCCTACATGTCGGTGAAGGAATCGCTCGCCCATGCGGGCATCGCAAACGATGTGGACGTCGATATCCGCTGGATCCACGCCGAGACGCTGGAGTCGCGCCCTGCGGCCGAAGTGCTCGCCGGCGTGAGCGGCGTCATCGTCCCCGGCGGCTTTGGCGAGCGCGGCTGGGAAGGCAAGGTGGCGGCTGCCCGCTGGGCCCGCGAGAACACCATCCCCTACCTCGGCCTCTGCCTTGGGATGCAGGTGATGGTCACCGAGTTCGCACGCAACGTCTGCGGCCTCGAAGGCGCGAACACGACGGAGATCGACCCGGAATCGCCCTACCCGGTTATCAGCCTGCTCGACGAACAGCAGGGCGTCACGAGCAAGGGCGGCACGATGCGGCTTGGGGCCTACCCCTGCAAGCTCGTGCCCGGTTCGCTGGCGGCCAACGCGTACGGCACGGACCTGGTGAGCGAACGCCACCGCCACCGCTGGGAGTTCAACAACGCGTTCCGGCCCGTGCTCGAGCAGCACGGCCTGCGCGCGAGCGGCTCTTCGCCGGACGGTAGCCTCGTCGAGATCTCGGAGATCAGCGGGCACCCGTTCATGCTCGGCACGCAGTTCCACCCGGAGCTGCAGAGCCGCCCGAATCGCCCGCACCCGCTCTTCCGCGAGTTTGTGGCAGCGGCGAAACGGCAGGCAGGCGCCGCCCCGGCAGACCTCGTCGGTTCGGCTGCAAGCCCCGCACGCTGACTCCCGGCCGTTAACCGTTCCTTCCCCCAGGTAAACGAGCGCGCTCCGGATCCTCCGGGACGTGGTATCTTATGTGTGCCGAGTTCCCTCAGCCGAGGGAAGCGGGGGACCCAACTAACTGGGGTGCATCCTTCTCCGGAAGGAAGGCGACTTCCGACGCCTAACCCGTCAGCTAACCCCGCAGGCGTTCGGAGGAAGCACGATCCGGTGCCTCCTCATGGCCCTTTGCCGCGCGGGTGTTTCGCGCCCGGCGGCCCAGGAATGGAGGTTCCTTCATGCGATACGCCATCGCCCCATCCGTACTGCCCCAGGTCAGCACCATCAGCCGCCGCGCAAGCCTCGATCGCACGGAGATCGCCGAAGCCGCGACCCGCCTGCGCTCGTGGGCGCTCATCACCGGCGAACGCCTCACCGGCCTGCCCTTCCTCCGCATCTCGGGCGAACTGTACTGCGAAGTCCACATCCCGGTGGCCGGCAAGGTCCGGCCGCATCCGGAGACAGGCGTCTCCCTGGAAGTTGGCCAGGGCGGCCCCGCGGTAGCGGTTCGCACCGTCCGCTTCGATGAACTGCGCGCCGTGATGGCCGAACTTGGCGGCGAGATCGCCATCGATTGCGGGATCGCCGGGCCGGTCGAGTTCCACCCGGCTTCGGCGGAGTTCCTCCAGGGCACCCTCGTCTGGCCGGTTCACCGGCCGATGCGGGTTTCGACACCCGTAGGAGCGCTGCAGCTGGTGGAGGTCGGCGCCTGACGCGCCGGGGACGCCGATGGAGACTCGCGTCATCACCGTTGCCCGCCAGGTCGGCGCGCTGGGCGAAGAAGTCGCCCGGATCGTCGCCGATGAGCTGAAGTTCCACCTCCTGGACTACCGCGTTGTGCAGGCCGCTGCCGAAGAGGCCGGCGTCTCAACCGAGACAGTCGCCGATGCCGAGCACAAGCCCTCGTTCTTCACCCGCGTCATCGAATCGCTGGCGAGGAACCCGAGCACGCAATCCACCGGTGTCTGGATGGAACCGCTGAGCATGGCGGCCACGCCCCTCCTCACCTCCAGCGACTACCGCGAGATGGTCGCCCAGGTGGTGGAGGACTTCGCGCAACGGGGTGACGTCGTCATCCTCGGCCACGGCGCCCAGTTCACGCTGGCGCACCGCCCGGACACGCTGCGGGTGCTGGTCACCGGCAACGTCGATGCCCGGAAGCGCCGGGTGATGGCGGGAATGGTCTGTTCCGAAGAGCAGGCGGCCGAAGTCGTCGCCCGGACGGACAGCGAACGCACCGGCTACTGCCGCCAGTTCTTCCATGCCGACTGGCTGTCGGCCGCGCAGTACGACGTCTGCGTGAACACCGACCACATGAACCCCTCGCAGGCGGCCCAGGTCATCCTTGGCGCTATCGCCGCCCGCGCGGGGCGTTCACTGGCTGCCGCCACCCTGTAACCGGCGGACAGCCGCTCTCAAGAGCCTTTCCTTTCTCCTTGCCGGGGCTGCGATAGGACGCTATCGCGGCCCCGGCCCTTGTCCGGCGGGTTCGTCCAGAACGCGCCGCTGCCGGACAATGCTGCCTCGTGGACTGGTGGCGAATCATTCATGTGCTGGCCATGGTGTGGCTGGGCGCCGGCCTCGGCGCGACGTACCCGCTCATCCTCCGGGCATGGGCTTCGAAAGACCTGAAGTACCAGATGTACTGCCTGACCGAGGCTGCGAACAACGAGACGCGCGTCCTCCTGCCGGGCGCGATGGCGACCGGCGTGACCGGCTTCTTCTGGGCCACCGCCGCCGAGTACAACTTCGTCAAAGACGGCTGGCTCTTCGCGCTCTCGGCCATCTACATCGTGGTCTACTTCGTCTGCCTGCCGCTCATGGGATTCGGCCTGCGGCGGGCTCGCCTCGCCTCGCTCATCGCCACGAAGAAGGGCGAAGAGACCGAAGAATTGCGCGAGATCCTCCAGGACAAAGTGCCGCTCGTCTTCGGCACGGTAATCGTGGTGAGCGTGCC
>JBDHWA010000260.1:0-3660 GCA_039809945.1 Dehalococcoidia bacterium
CCGCGCGCGGCCGCGGTCGACCTCGTACATGATCGTGTTGAAATCGGTCATCGTGGGGAGCCTCCTGGGTGCAGGGGGATTGTAGAGCGAATTCGCGGCCGCCTCCTGCGTCTTTCGCATGACCCGGCGCGGCGTTCGCAACAAGGGGGAGGGAAATTCCGGCGCGGGATTCCTACAATCCGGCGATGGCGAAACCCGGCCGCCCGCGCAGCGCCGATGTGCTCACGCCCAGCGAATGGGAGGTTGTCCACATGGTGCGCCACGGGATGACCAACCGGCGCATCGCCATCCAGCGCGGAACCTCCGTCGACGGGGTGAAGTACCACCTCGAGAACATCCGCGCCAAGCTCGACCTGCCCTCGCGCGCGGCCATCCGCCGCTGGGACGGGCTGCCGCTCAACCACCCTTTGAGGAGCACCGCCATGCCCACCCCCGGAACGCCTGTCAGCCTCGGCTCTATCGGCCAGGTCGCCCAGACCGTAAAGGACCTCGATGCCTGCCTCCCCTTCTATAAGGACACGCTCGGCATGACCCACCTCTTCACCGCCGGCCAGCTCGCGTTCTTCGACTGCGACGGGACGCGCCTTATGCTCGATGCCCTGCCGGAGGCGCAGGGGAACGGCAACTCGGTCCTCTACTTCATGGTCGAAGACATCCACGGGTCGCAGGCCTCGCTCACGGCGAAGGGCGTCCGCTTCGAAGGAGAGCCGCACAAGATTTTCACGCACCCGGACGGCACCGAGGAGTGGATGACGTTCTTCCGTGACCCGGAGGCGAACATGCTCGCGCTGATGAGCCGCGTCCGGGCGTAATCGGCCTTGCGGGATGAGCGGAAACGCGTGCCCTCTTGTGTTATGCTCACTACCAGAGTTGATGGTGACCGAGAGCCCTCTGAACGCTCCCCTACGTCTTTCGTACTGTTCGTTTGTCGCCTGCACTCTTTTCTGTCCACCTGATTCCACCCGGTCAGCGCGCCTGTGAGGGCTCGGCGCAGCGGCCTGTTCGGCGCCGAAACGTGGCGCCACTGAAAGGACCCTGAGCCCCTGCTGTCGTTCCTCACTCGAAGGCGAAAGAGCGCCACGGAAGACCCGTCGCCCACTTCGCCCGCTGCAACCATCACGCCCGCCCCGGCAACACCCGCGCCTCATCGCGCGCCCGTGCACCAGGCCCACGCCCACCACGAGCAAGCCACTCACCCGGCCGCTCACGAGCCCCTTGCCCCGCGCCGGCGGCGCAACCGCGGCCGCCGCGGACGAGGCGGCGGAAACACCGATGCGGCCGCGACGGCGGCTTCGCCGAGCGGCCTGCCCGCAGCCAGAGCACCCATGTCTGAGGCATTCGAAAGCCTCGGCGTAGGCGAAACCGCACTCCAGGCCATCGCCGCCCTCGGCTATTCGAACCCCACACCAATCCAGGCAGCAGCCCTCCCCCGGCTCCTCGCCGGCGACGACCTCATCGGCCTCGCTCAAACCGGCACCGGCAAGACCATCGCCTTCGGCATCCCGCTCGCCCGCTCCATCGCCCCTGCCCGCAACGAAGTGCAGGCGGTGGTCATGGTTCCGACGCGCGAACTCGCCAACCAGGTCAAGGACGTTATCCACCACCTCGGGCTGTTCTACGGATTCACCACGCTCGGCCTCGTTGGCGGCAGCCGCGTCCGTTCGGACCTGCTGGCGCTCGAAAAAGGCGCGCATGTCGTCGTCGGCACGCCCGGTCGCGTCATCGATCACCTGAAGCGCGGCACGCTCCGCCTCGACCGCGTCCACTTCGTGGTTCTCGATGAGGCGGATGCGATGCTCGACATCGGCTTCGCCCGCGACATCGACTACATCCTTCGCACCGTCCCGAAACAGCGCCAGACGGCGCTTTTCAGCGCCACGATGCCGACGAGCATCGCGCGACTGACCTACCGGCACATGCGGAAGGCCGACACCATCGAAATCGAGCCCGAACAGCGCACCGCCGCGGGCGTCCGCCAGCTGTACTGCGAAGTCTCAGAGCGCGAGAAGTTCTTCGCCCTGCGCTTCATCTACGAACAGCACGGCCTCGGGCGGACGCTCATCTTCCGGAACACGAAGATCGGCGTCGACCGGCTGACCGACCAGCTGAACGCTGCGGGCGTACAGGCCCGCGCCATCCACGGCGACCTTCGCCAGGGCCAGCGCGACCGCGTGATGCAGGACTTCCGCTCGGGCGCGCTCGAATTCCTCGTGGCTACGAACGTGGCGGCCCGCGGCCTCGACATCCCGGACATCGAGAACGTCATCAACTATGACGTGCCCCAGAACGCCGAGGAGTACATCCACCGCATCGGGCGTACCGCCCGGGCCGGCAAGCAAGGGGCTTCCTACTCCTTCGTCGGCGAATGGGACCTCGACTTCTGGGACGTCATCCGCAAAGAAGTTGGCGAAGCGAGCCTGGAGTATCTGAAGCTGCCTTCCCGCTGGGACTAGGGATTTTTGATTTCGGATTGGGAATTTCGGATTGGGGATTCGGCCCTTCGGGCCGGTGAGATAGCTCGGATTGCGGAGCGCCGAGGGAACCAATCGCGGTCGAGATGCGTCTTACCATGTGAGGGCGGGTTTATGTGGGAGGTCGCTACAGCTTGGATCGACTGAGCCGCCTTGATCCGTTAGACCGGCGTGTCTATGAGATGGCTGTGTCGCGGGCTCCGCTGGCCCAGATTGCGGTCCAGCTTGGCGTGACCGTTTCGCAAGCGGAGGAGCGGATCGAGCGCGTCTGCGCACGATTGGGCGTTCCGGACCGCGCCGCTCTTCGAGAGTGGGCGGCAAACGGCACTGAGGACGAAGAAAAGGAACCTGAAGCTGCGGCTCAGCCGGCGCCGCCGCCACCTTCAACCGGCCGCTACTCGCGCCGAGCCTTCCTGGCTACTGCCGGCGCCGCGGGGTTGGCGGTGGCCGGCGGCGGTGCGCTCGCGTGGAAGTTGTGGGGAGCGGATTCCGGCGACTCACAGGTTGCACCTCCCGGCACCCCGGCCACGACCGTCACGGTAACGTCAGATTCGCCGGAAGGGATCATTTCCGATGCCTCGTTCAAGGACACGTGGGAGGTCCGGACGTTCGCCAGGGGCGAACTCATCGACTGGCCGCATGGGCTTTTCCTGATGGGCGCCGTCGGCGGCGAAGTCCGAGGGCATCGGCTCAAGACTGACCGGGGGTCCGAGTACCGGACGTGGCCGGGCGGACGGTTCGTCTCGGCGATCGACAGCAGTGCTGCCCCGGTGGCCCACCTCATGGACCTGCTCAATGCGGAAACCTCTTGGTCGTGGCCTCACCTACAATTCGGCCTCATTGCGGTAGCTGGCAGTCTGGCCGACGCCACGCTGGTTTTCGAACGCCGCGAAGCCCACAAGGGCACCGGCGAACTGACGCTGCTTCGCGTGCCGCAGCCCGGCGCCGGGATCGAGCCGCTCGCAACGGTGACTGTCCCGCCGACCGGCTTTTCGACTCCGGTGCTGATCTCCCCGGATGGTGGCGCCCTGGCGGTGGCTTCCGGCGGCGGCCCCCGGCTGGTGGTCACACTACTCGATGCTGCCACCGGAAAGGTTCGGGGCACATATGACACCGTCCTTACGACGGGAGCGAGCGACGCAGGGTTCTCGCTGGAGATGTTTCAACCGCTCGACGGCGGGGAAAGCTT
>JBDHWA010000261.1:0-3634 GCA_039809945.1 Dehalococcoidia bacterium
GGACGGGTGGACTCGTTGCCGTCGACACGCCCGAGACCGTTGTAGTCGACGATCAGATTCTGGACCGAATTGTCCTGGCTGCCGCCGACGTACGGGCGGTCCCCAGCGGGAACGGCATCGACGGCCAGCATCCAGGAAGCGGAGACGGCGAAGGTGGCGGCGGCGAGGATGGCCAGCCGCGCACCGGTTCGAACCCATTCGCTGCGGCCGAAGCCGCGCATGCCAACGACTACCGCCAGTGCGAAGGCCGGGCCCGGGATCCACGCGGCGAGCATCTTGATATTGAAAGCGACGCCCACAAGGGCCCCGGCGAGCGCGATCCACGCCCACCACCAGCGCTTCGAGTCGAGCGAGCGGAGCGTCGCTCCAGCAGCGCCAATGAGGACGAGGATCATGAACGGTTCGGGCAGGTTCAGGCGGTTCACCGCCACGGAGATAGGCGAAACCGCGAGCGCGAGGGCGGCGATCGTCGCGGCGAGCACGCCGAAGTAGCGCCTCGTGATGGCCCAGAGGAGCGCGACCGACCCCGCCCCCGCGACCGCGCTCGGCAAGAGAATGGCCCATGAGGAGTAACTGAAGACCCGCACCGAGAGCGCCCCGAACCAGAGGAACACCGGCGGCTTGTCGACCGAGATGAAGCCGCCGGGGTCGAACGAAGCGAAGAAGAAGTTGTGCCAGGATGCGGCCATCGAGCGGACGGCGGCGGCGTAGTAGGTATTGCCGTTGCCGGCGTCATCGAGGCGCCAGACGTTCAACAGGAGGGCGAGGCCAACCGTGAGCGCAAACGAGGCCCCTTCGATCCAGCGGCGCTCCGGCAGGGTGAGCGCGCGGACGGACGGCCAGGGCCGAGCGAGCGCAGGGACCCGGACCTTCGGCGCTTCAACCACGGGCGGGCTCCACAAACACCCAACGATTCAGCATCAGGTAGCGGAGGACCGTGGCGAACATCCCCGCGGCCAGCGCGAGCACCAGCTCTACCCGGCCCACGGGGTGCCCAAGGAGCTCGAGTGCAGCCCAGAGGGCCGCGGACGACGCCCCAAGGCCGAACAGGTAGACCGCGCCGTAGCCCGCCGCCTGGGTCTTCAAGTCGCCATCCTGGGCGTGAAAGGTGAGACGGCGGTTGGCGGTGAAGTTCAGGCCGACTGTGGCGGTGTAGGCGCCGATGTTCGAACCGATGGGCCCGGTGACATGGCGCAGAGCCGAGAAGAGGAGCGCGAACGCCAGGGTGCAGACGGCGCCGATGGCGGCGAAGGTGGCCAGTTTCGTTGCGTCATCCCGGCGGCGCAGGGCGGCCCCGGACGGCCCGGGAGTGACCCTCGAGAGGAACATGCCCCCCAGTGAAGCACGCAAATCTGAGAGTTCGGTAAGAACGGGCCGCGCATCGGAAAGGAACCGGGAAGGGTGGGCTAGAAGTTCAGGTAGAGCGCTGGGTTCACGTAGCCGCCGTTGTAGCGCACCTCGAAGTGGAGGTGGTGGCCGGTGGTGAAGCCGGTCAGGCCCGTCATGCCAAGCGTGCTGCCCGCCGAGACGCGCTGGCCGGGCGTCACGTTGATCTGGCTCATGTGGGCGTACAGCGTGGTCCAGCCGTCGCCGCAATCGACGATGACGTGGTAGCCGTAGGAGTACGTGAGGTACTCGGTGTCGATCACGACGCCGTCGCACACCGAGAAGATGGGCGAGAAGGCGAACCCGTACATGTCGAGGTCGATGCCGGTGTGGTAGGAGCCACCACCGCGGCTGACGCCGAACGGGTCACTGATGCCGTGCCAGGCGGCCAGCGGGAAGTTCTTGAACTTGCCTCCCGATGCTGCTGGGGTGTCACCAGCCGAACCGGTCCCCACGCCGGGGCCGCTGCCGGGGTTGCCAGGGCTCGTTGCGGGCGGTGGCGGCGGTGGCGGCGGCGGTGGCTTAATCGTGGCACCGGGGAGAAGGACGTACTGCCCCTGTTCGAGGCTGTTCGGGTTGCTGATGTTGTTCGGCTTGTACGAAACGACGGTGTCCGACGTGATGTTGTCGTACTGCTTCACGATCTTGTCGACGGTATCGCCATAGGCAACCTTGTAGAGGATGCCGTCCTTGCGCGGGATGATGATGACCATGTCGCGCTGGATGAGGTTGGGATGGGTCGCGTCGAGCGTCGGGTTGTTCGCGAGGATCGTGTCCATCGAGACGCCGTAGCGCCGGGCGATGCCGCTGATCGAGTCACCACCCTGGGTGCGGTATTCGATGATCGGACTGCGCGGGTCGATGATATCGGCCAGCGGCTTGACCCCTGCGCCCACTTCGCCCGAAGTCGCAGCGGCCGCAGCCACGCCGGAGGAGAGCGACGCATTCGGCGAAATAGCCCCGACGGCCCGCTCAGCGAGCACATCCGTGCGCATGGCCGTGGTGGCCACCGAGTCCATCGTCCCGGTGCTGGCAGACGGGCGGAAGGCGGTCAGGCTGTGGGTCTGGGTCGTGCCGGCCATCCCCGAGAGGCTGAACGTGGGGACGGTTGTCCTGGAGATGGCGTTGGAGGAGTTCGGAAACTGGCTTGCGAAAACAACGGCTCCGACCGCAAGCGCGACCACGAGGCCGTGTACGGTGAAACGCCCATGCCGCCGCGAATGCGCGTGCGACCGTGCCCGGGAACCGTCGATACTCATAAAGCGTTCGGTCAGGTGACGCGGCGGGGGCCGTCGTTCACAGGCTGAGCCAGCCTAACCTTGCTCGCTGCCTCCCTCCCAGGCTATCCCGGTCTTCCTGAGAAGCCGGGATGCGGGACCCCTAGGGGATTGCCCTAGAGTTCGGTTTTCAGAGAACCGAGGAACTCCTCGTTGGTCGATGTCCTCGCGATCCGTTCGAGCAGCCGTTCAGTTGCCTCGAGCTGGTTCGGCGAGTTCTGCGAAATCATAGCTGTCATGCGGCGCACGAGCCACACACCCTTAAGTGTCCTTTCGTCGAGCAGGAGCTCTTCGCGGCGGGTGCTGCTCCCCTGGACGTCGATTGCCGGGTAGAACCGGCGCTCGGCGAGTTTGCGGTCGAGCCGCAGCTCCAGGTTGCCAGTGCCCTTGAACTCTTCGAACACGACTTCGTCCATGCGCGAACCCGTGTCGACCAGGCAGGTGGCAAGGATCGTGAGCGAACCGCCCTCTTCGCACTTGCGGGCGGCGCCGAAGAGGCGCTTCGGCGGGTAGAGCGCGATGGGGTCGACGCCGCCGGAGAGGGTACGCCCGCTCGGCGGCAGCGCGAGGTTGTAGGCGCGCGTCAGGCGCGTGATCGAGTCCATCAGGATGACCACGTCCTTGCCGCCCTCGACCAGCCGCTTGGCCCGTTCGAGCGCCATCTCGGCGACGCGGGTGTGGTCCTCCACGGGCTCGTCGAAGGTGCTGCTGACCACTTCGCCGCGGACGCTGCGCTGCATGTCGGTCACTTCCTCCGGCCGTTCGCCGATGAGGAGGACGATGAGGTGAACGTCCGGGTAGTTCGTGGCGATGCCGTTGGCGATGTTCTTGAGGAGCATCGTCTTGCCGGCCTTCGGCGGGCTGACGATGAGGCCGCGCTGGCCGCGCCCAATGGGGGCAATGAGGTCGATGAGCCGGTGGGTCAGGTTGTCCGGCGTGGTTTCGAGCTTGAGCTGCTCTTTCGGGAAGAT
>JBDHWA010000262.1:0-3630 GCA_039809945.1 Dehalococcoidia bacterium
GCGGCCTTCTTGCGGCCCTTGAGCTTCTCGTCGCCTCTCGCTACCACCGCCTATTCCTCTTCACGCATCCAGGTCTGGACCACGTCGGCGACGGCCCGCGGGTTGGCGTCGGCCAAGCGCATCACGCGCTCTTCGTGCGGGTCAACCTGTGGTTGCAGCGCCGGGATCTCCTCGGCGGCGGGCAGTGCTGCGAACGCCGCTGCCGCCTGCAACATCGGGGCCTGGTGCGGCGCCGGCAGCGTCAGCTGGCGCTTGCTCAACGACCGCAGGAGCAGCATCACGAGGACGAACCCGAGGATGACCGCCAGCAGCGGGAGCAGCAGCTTGAGGTACGAAAGGTAGACGCCGAGTCCGTCGCTGGCCGCCGGGAGCAGGTCCTGCACCGCGCTCTGGTCGAACGGCAGGCGAGTCACGCTCAGGGTGTCGCCGCGCACCTGGTCGAGGCCCACCGCGGCGGCGACGGCGCTCGTGATGCTCGCCTCCTGGGCGGCCGTCACGCTCTCGTCGAGCACGACAGACACGCTCAGCTTCTGGAGCGAGCCGGGCGCTTTCACCGTCGTCGAGGTCGTCTTGTTGACCTCGTTGTTCACCGTCGTTTCGGTCTTCGAATAGGTGCTGTTGCCGTTGGCTGTCGTGTTCGTCCCGCCGCCGGTGCCGCCGTTCGTGCCGGTGCCGGGCACGTTGCCCACGTTCAGGTTGGTCCCGTTGAACGTCTCGGTGCTGGTGGTGCTGCTGCGCGGCACAGCCGTATCTGGCGCGCCGTACTTATCCTCGACGGCGGTCACCTTGTCGAAGTTCAGCGTCGCCCGGACGGTCACGGCGCTGCGGCCAGGACCAACAATTTTCGCCAGCGTCGACTGCACGTCCTGCTGGAGCGAGGCCTCGTACTGCTGCTGCAACCCCATCTGCGAGGCCGTCCCGCCGGCCGAGAACGGGTTGTCGAAGGTCGCGCCATCGAACAACACGTGCCCGGTCTCGTCGATGATGGTGACGCCGCCCTGTTCGAGGCCCTCGACCGAGTTGGTGACGAGGTTGGTGATGCCTCGCACCTGGTCTTCGTTGAGGTGCGCGCCGGGCTTCAGTTGAAGGAGGACGCTGGCCGTGGCCTTCTTCTGGTCGGCGGTGAAAATCGCCTCTTCCGGGATGACGATGTGGACGCGGCTCGCCTTCACGCCGTTGAGCGTGTTGATCGAGCGCGCGAGTTCGCCTTCGAGACCGCGCCGGTAGTTCACCTGCTGGACGAAGTCAGTCGCCCCGAAGTTCGTCTTGTCGAAGATTTCGAGCCCGACAGAGCCGCCCTTGGGGAGCCCGGCAGCGGCGAGCTTGATGCGCACTTCGGCCACCTGGTTCGCCGGCACGGAGACAGCGGAACCGCCGCCGTCGATCTTGTAGGGGACGCCGTCGCTCTCCAGCTGGTCGGCGATGGCGGCGCTGTCTTCCGGGGCGAGCCCGCTGTAGGCCACGACCATCTTCGGCGAGTTCGAAGCCATGAAGATGAAGTAGAGCGCGACGAGCGTGGCCGCGCCGATCGCTCCGAGCACAACCTGCCGCGAACGGGGCAACTGGTTCCAACGGTCGAGATACGGAGCCAACGGCGAACCAGGACCCATGAATGCCACCCCTGCGCGTTTCCGGCGAGTGCCGGCTCACCCGACTTTAGGCAGCGGCCCGTGGCCGGCGCATTGGGCGAACCCCTATCTCCGGGTGGACGTTCCGGGTTGGCAGGGAGAAAACCCCTGATCTTTCCGGGAAGGCCGTTACTTCGTCTGCGCGGGGTGGTCCATCTGCTGCAGGAGTGTTGCCGTGGCGAAGGTCACGGCTTCGACAGCGTCAGCGAACGCCTGCTCGTTCTTCTTCGCGGGCACGCGGTAGCCGCTCACCTTGCGCACGAATTGGAGAGCGGCGGCCTGGATCTCTTCCGGCGTCGCCGGGACCTCGGTATTGCGGAGCTTCTTGATACTGCGGCACATGCGCGAATTGTCCGCGCGCCCCCGGGAGATGTCGATCTCGCCGCGCGGACGATCCGTCGCCAGCCGCGTGCAGTGGTACACTCCCGGCGCATCCGTTCGCCCTCCCAGCGCAGTGAGGTGACCACCGTGTCGAACGTCCCTGTTACCGCCCGTCTCGCGAATTTCTGCCGCGCCATCCGGTACGAAGACCTCCCGCCCGAAGCTATCGAGGCCGCCCGCCAGACGCTCCTCGACTGGCTGGGCGTGACCATCGCGGGCGCGTCCGAGCCGCTTGCCGTCATGCTGCGCCAAGAGGCGCTTGCCGAAGGCGGCAACGCCCGGGCCACCCTCATCGGCAGCGGCGGCCGCGTTTCCCTCCGCCAGGCCGCGCTGGTCAACGGGGCTGCCTCGCACGCCCTCGACTACGACGACGTAAACCTGGCGATGAACGGCCACCCGTCGGTGCCGATCTGGCCTGCGCTGCTCGCCCTCGCCGAATCGCGTGGGAGTTCGGGCCGCGATGTGCTCGCCGCCTTCGTTGCCGGGTACGAGATGGAGTGCCGCATCGGCTGGCTGGTGATGCCGAGCCACTACAGCACCGGGTTCCACGCGACCGGCACGCTCGGGACCTTCGGGGCGGCCGCGGCCTGCGCCCACCTCCTTGGCCTCGACCAGGAGCAGTGGCAGCGAGCGAT
The DNA here is from genome assembly GCA_039809945.1 of Dehalococcoidia bacterium. Lineage (GTDB taxonomy): Bacteria > Chloroflexota > Dehalococcoidia > Tepidiformales > Tepidiformaceae > Amarobacter. The sequence continues at coordinate 2,645 of JBDHWA010000262.1, forward strand.
GGGCATCGCCGGCGCGCAGGCCGCCGGGCTGAAGTCGATGTTCGGCACGATGTGCAAGCCGCTGCACGCCGGCAAGGCCGCCGAGAACGGCCTGTTCGCCGCCCTCATGGCGCAACGGGGCTTCACCAGCAACCCGGAGGTCCTCGAAACGGCGCAGGGCTTCGCCGCTACTCAGGCTAGCGAAGCGAACGTCGAGCGCGCGCTCCAGGGCCTCGGTGACCACTACGCGGTTAGCGACACGCTCTTCAAGTACCACGCCGCCTGTTACGGGACGCACGAGACGATCGAGGGCGTGTTGCGCCTCAAGCAGGCCAATGGGCTGCAGCCGGGCGACGTTGACGGCATTGACCTCGTTGTTCCCCAGAGCCACCTGGCGATGTGCAACATCCCGGCCCCGGTTACCGGCCTCGAAGGGAAGTTCAGCCTGCGCTTCACGGCGGCCCTCGCCCTCGTGGACGGCGAAACCGGCGACGCCGCCTTCACCGACGACCGCGTCAGCCAGCCGCGCTTGACCACCATGCGCGACCGCGTGACCGTCACTCCGCAGGCTGGCGACTGGGCCCGCGGCACCGAGGTCACCCTTCGCACCACGGATGGCCGCCGCTTCAGCCAGCAGGTGAACCTGAATATCCCGGCCTCCGACCTGGCGCTCCAGCGGGAGCGGCTCGAAGCCAAGTTCCGCGCGCTCGCCGGGCCTGCCGTCGGCGGTTCCGCAGCCGAGCAACTCGTCGTCGGCATCCGCCAATTCGAAGCCGCACCCTCGGTCGACGCAATCCTCGCGGCAACCGTCGCCGCCCCGGCTGGTATCGCATGACCGATGCGGTGAAGTGGCGCAAAGGGAACCATTACGAAGCGTTCACAGTCGGCCAGGAGTTCATCCACCACTGGGGCCGGACCATCAACGAAGGGGACAACAGCCTCTTTTCGACGCTGACCCTGAGTTACAACCCGCACTACTTCAACGCCGAGTTCGCGAAGGCGCACGG
>JBDHWA010000263.1:0-3603 GCA_039809945.1 Dehalococcoidia bacterium
AGGGCGCGCACCCAGAGTTCCAGTTCGGTCCGCGCGAGCGGAGCGCCGAGGCAGAAGTGAATGCCGTGGCCGAAGGAGAGCTGGCGGTTGTCCTTCCGTTCGAAGTCGAGCGTATCCGGGTTGGGGAAGCGGTCCGGGTCGCGGTTGGCCGCGCCGAGCATGAGGTGGACCTGCTGTCCGGCGCGGATGGTCCGCCCGCCGATGCGCACGTCGGCCAGGGCGAAGCGGGCGATGAAGTGCGTGGCCGTTTCGAAGCGGAGCAGCTCTTCGACGGCGGCGGGCGATTCGTCCGGGTGGCGGCGCAGCCAGGCCTGCGCTTCCGGGTGCCGGCCGAGCACCCACGCCGCGTTCGCGATAGCCATCGCCGTCGGCCCGTTCCCGGCGAGCGAGATGTGGATCAGCATCATCAGCATCTCGTCCGGCGCCATCGCACCATCACTCGTCGCGTCGATGAGCACTGAGACGACGTTCGCGGGCGCTTCCGCCGCCCGGTCGCGCTCTTCGGCGAGCATGGCGAGGTAGCGCAGCATCTCTTCGCGGGCGGCGCGCGCCGCCTGGATAAGCCCCGGCTGGGCAGCGCCTTCAGCTCGCGACTGCATGAGCAGCAGCGACCACTGGCGAACGGCCTGCGCCCTTTCGAGCGGGAAGCCGAGATAGTCGAGCACGGTCATCACAGAAAGCGGCTCCGCGACATTGCCGACCACTTCGAGCGGTTCGCTCACGGGGACGCGTTCGAGCAGGTCGTCGATGCGTTGCCCGATGATTGGGCGGACGGCGGCAATCGCTCGCGGCGTGAAGGCACGGTTCACAATGGCGCGCAGGCGGTTGTGCTCGGGCGGGTCCGAGTTGCCCATGATGGCAGCAGCGCCAAGAGGGGACTCTGCGCGCCGGCGGGCGACGCTCTCACCGAACTCGCCACCCGACTTCACCGGGTCAGAAGAGAAGGAGTCGTCGTCCTGGAGGATGCGCAGACACTCGGCGTACGAGGTGATGACCCACGCTCCGAGGTCCGGGCTCCAGTGCACTGGTTCGGCCGCGCGCAAGCGGGCGAGCGTGGGGTAAGGGTCTTCCATGTAGGTGGGGCGGAAGGGGTTGAACGGACTCACGATCCTCCTGCGGCAGCGTGATGACGGGCCGGTTCGGGGCAAAAGACAGCGCCGGGTCGCTCACCCGGCGCCGTCGGCCGCGGGCATCCATAGAAGCCCCTCTCCCCTGCCCGCAGCCCATCCCCCTCTGGGTGGCTCGAATAGGAATACGAACGAGACGAGTTAAGGGATCTCCGCATTCAGTGTATGGGGTCTCGCACGATAGGGTGGCACCGTGGACCGTGCGCCGAGGGAACCTTTACCGGCGATGAACAGTGGGTTGCTGGAACGGCTCAAGAAGCCCCAGTACGCCCTCCCGGCCGCTGTGGTGGCGGGTATGCTCGCGATCGCGATCGGCGTCCAGCCGAACGGCCCGAGCGGTCAGGCGAAGGACATCTCGACCTCTGTCGTCGCCTCGGCGGCCACTCCGACGCCGGTCGTTTCGTCGCCAACGGCCGAAGCGAGCAAAGCAGCCGCTCAGCCCACGGCGGCCGCCGCGCATAGCCCCGGCGCAACCGTCGCCGCCGGCGTTTCGAATGCCACACCGGGAACCGCGCCGGCCGGCGCAACCTCCGATGTCGCCGGCGCACGTTCGACGCCCGCGGCCGCCTCGCCGACCGTCGACCCGGCGCTCCAACGCCAGCCAACCCAGTGCGGGCAGATCCAGGAATCGACCACCGCCGTCTCGGTGGAACAGTCCATCAGCGGCGTCTCGATCAAAGCCACCCGCGTGGCGGTCTACCCGATCGAGTACTTCCGCTGCATTCTCATGGCCACGGGCGGCCAGGAGGCGTACGGCCTTGCATCGTCAGTCAATAAGGCGAACGAAGCGGGCATGACCCACGTCGTCCTCGTCGACCTCTGGGTGGCGAACGGCTCGCGCCAGTTCGGCCAGGTCAACGTACGCAATTCAACGCTGGCGGTGGCCGGGCAGTCGTTCACGCCCACGGCCACGCTCGGCGGTCGCTCCGAGGTGGTTATCTCCTCCGGGCAGGGCCGCACCCTGAGTCTCGTGTTCGCCATCAAGAACGGCGTCGGTGCGACGACTGGGCCGATGACGCTGGTCGTCGAGGGACCGCTTGCCGGCGGGAACCCGGTGGCGGGCAAGTACCAGCTCTTCCTGCCCACGCCCTGACCGCTTCCTCAGACGCGGCGGCTGCGCGATGCTGCGGGCATGCCTACCTATGACGAAATCAGCATCGGTGATAGCGCCTCGTTCACGAAGACGATGAGCGAGACGGACATCTACCTCTTCGCCGGGATCACCGGCGACCTCAATCCCGCCCACGTTGACGCGGTGAGCGCGGCCGATGGCATGTTCAAGCAGCGCATCGCCCACGGCATGCTCAGCGGTTCGTTCATCTCCACCGTGCTCGCGATGAAGCTGCCCGGCCCCGGCACCATCTATCTCGGCCAGGAGCTCTCGTTCCGCGGCCCGGTGTTCATCGGCGACACCATCACCGCACGCGTCGAATGCACCGAGAAGCTCGAACAGCGCAAGTGGCTCAAGTTCAAGACCACCGTCACGAACCAGGACGGCAAGCTCGTCGTCGACGGCAGCGCGACGGTCATCCCGCCGTCGGCGTAACGAATCCGGTCAACTGTCGCAGAGTGCGCGGAGGGCTTCGCGCACCTCGGCGGCCCGTTCCATCACCTCTTCCGGCGAACCCTGCGCGGGGACGAGGTTGATGTGGCGCGCGCCCGCCTCGACGAACCCCGCGAGGAACTCGGCGACCTCCCTCGCGCTGCCGTAGGGCGTGTACCGCTCGAAGCGTTCGAACGGCAGGCGGTAGGTTGCCTCCATCCCCGCGCTGACGAGCGCCCGGGCTTCATCGCGGTCCGGCGAGACGCTGGTCCAGAACTGCATGCCCATCTCGACGTCCGCGGGGTCGCGCCCGGCGGCGCCCGCCTCATGGGCGATGCGGTCGCGGCTCTGGGCGAACCGTTCGCGGCTCAGCCAGATGCCGGTGTAGCCGTCGCCAAGGCGCCCGGCCCGTCGCAGGGCCGCGTCGCTTCGCCCACCGATGAAGATGGGGACCGGCCGGATCGGCTTCGGGTAAAGCGTCACATCTTCGAGCTGGAAATGGCGGCCAGCAAAGCTCACGTGGTCCTCGGTCCAGAGGCGCTTGAGGATGCGGATGGCCTCGTTCGTTCGCGCGCCGCGTGTCGCCGGGTCGACGCCGGAACTCCAGAACTCGTGGGGGTCTTCGCCGCCCACGCCGATGCCGAGCACGAAGCGGCCCATGCTCAGTTGGTCCAACTGGGCGGCCTGGAGCGCGACCGGCACCGGGTGTCGCAACGGGAGCAGGTAGACGCCCGTCTTCAGTTCGATGCGGCTGGTGACGGCGGCCGCGGCGGTCAGCGTGATCAGCCCGTCATTGCCGTAGCCATAGAACGTGACGTGATCCCCGGCGATGATCCCATCGAGCCCGAGGGATTCCGCCCGCCGCGCCGCATCGAGCACCATCTCGCCGGTTGTGCCCAGGCGGATATCCCACGAGCGGAGCATGACCGAGAC
>JBDHWA010000264.1:0-3601 GCA_039809945.1 Dehalococcoidia bacterium
GTCATGCGGGTCGGCAGGGCCAGCTCGCGCCGCCCGAGGACGTTCAGCCGGTTGAGGTTCTGGGCGGCGATCGCCTGGTTCGAGCAGATGTAGAGGATGTCGATCCGCTTGGTGCTGTCCCACAGGTGTTCGATCATGCGGGCGATGACCCCGCGCGCCACCATCGTCTTGCCGAGGCCGACTTCGTCGGCGACCAGGAACTGGCGGACAGGATCGTCCTGGCCGTAGAGCCGATCGAAGACGTAGTCGACGGTGCGCCGCTGAAAGACCTTGAGGGGAGCGAGCGCCGCGTCGGCGCGAAACCGTTCATTCGGCATGCGCGGCATCCTGCGTGGCGAGCGCAATTCGGAATGTGTTCCAGAGTGCGCGGAACTCGGCCGGAATCGGATCGGTATCGTCACCGTCGCCGGTTTCCAGGCGTGCGATCAGCCGTTCGATGGCGCGAAGCTGGTCCCCGCCCCGGCAGAAGGCCCGAACCATCTCCTCGAGGATGGGCGCGTCGTCGCTTGCCGCGCGCCAGGCGCCCTGACCTGACCCGTCCTGCGCCGCGAGGGCGGCGGCGAAGGGATCGCCCAATTCGGAGAGGAGCAGCCGGAGATAGCGGAAGAAGGCGTCCTTGCTGTCGATCACCCAGCGCAGGATGGCGGCGTGGCGCTCTGCGGGCAGCCCCTCCATCTTGAGCCCGGTGCTGAACAGGATCGAGACGTCTTCCGTCTCGTCCGTCAGGTGACAGGCGAGGAACCGGGTAAGGTCGACCAAGGGCATTGCGCCAAGGTCGGCGGGCTGTCCCTGTCGGAGCGGCTCCAGCACATCGCGCGCATGTCCTTCGCCCCGCGTGATCGGCCAAACTCGCAGCGCACCGAGCCCGGTAAGGGGCAGCGGTTCGGACGGGATCAGCCAGACCCGCCAGACCGGCGCGCCATCGGCGGCGTGCTCGCCGCGCTCGCAACGGAGCGTGAGGCCGCTGCGGCAAATCTCGCGCCGGGCCTGATCCAAACGAGCCTCGGCGGCTCGTTGCGCGGCATCGGCGGCTCCCGTCTCGTCGCGGACGAACGGCCGCGTCAGCCGGCCAAACCCCTTGTCGCCGAGGATTTCCTCGACGCTGCCGACCCGCGATCGCTTCCCGGTCAGGGTGGTGAAGATCTCGACATTGCTGCCGGTCAGCAGCGCCGGCCGCGTGGCGTTTCCCGAGCCGACCGTGATCGCGGTGTCCCAGCCGCGTTCGGCGATGAACGCCTTGGCATGGAGCCCTTGCAGGGCCGCTGCGTCCTCCTCCTCGCCATCTTCCGTGGCCGCCATTTCGTCGAGCACGGCCACGCGGGCAAAGCCATCGAGCGTGGCGCCGGGCACCTGGGCGAGTTCGTCGGATCGCCCGATGAAGATGGGCTTTTCGGCGCTGGCCAGGCCGGCGAGCATCGACAAGGTTTGATCGTCGCAGAAGGGCGACACGACGCCCAGCCGAACGCAGGGTTCCGGGCGCCATGGCTTTCCGCCGAGGCCGTTGACGGCGAAGGAGACGCTCTGGAACGGTTCGGGCAGGCTCCATTCGGCGCGGCGCATGTCTTCGGCCAGGTCATCGACAAGCGTCTTCGTTCCGTCGGGAACGCCGACGGTCGCGAGGTCGGGGAGCTGGCGAAGGAAGTCGGCGAGCGGGCGGTTGACGGCTTTGGGCTGCCTGGTGATCACGCCATCGAGGGTGGCGGCGATGTCCCATGAGCGATCGCGCGTCAGGTTTCTGGAGAGAATGAGCAGACGCATGCGGGCAGGGTCTTCGGGCCGCAACGGCGTGAAGCGCAGCGCCCACATCTTGGGGTGGAAGGCCCCGCCTTGAGGGGCGGCGACCTCGACGATGATGCGTTCGAGCAGCGAGCAAAGGCGGGAATGCGGCCGGGCGCTCGCCTGGATATGGCCGGCGTCGGTGAAGACGACGAGGCGGCCGGCGATGCGCTCGGCGCCCTCCAGCAGCGCCAGAGGATGAGAGAGAATGTCGTCGCGGTTCTCGGCGGCGAAGAGCGCCAGACTGACCGGCACGGCGAGCGCGGTCTCGAAGTCGAGCGAGAAGGTCGTGGCGACCGCCGCGTCGAAGACATAGCCCGCCGGCGGCTGAAGATTGGCGCCGTAGAGCGTTCGCTGTTCGGGATCGAGGCTGCGCCTATTCAGCATGGGCGAGATCCCGCAGGTGGGATTTGGCCTGCGCCCAGCGGAAGCTGAGGCGGTCTGCGCCCGATGCGCCGGTCCAGCGGTCACGGACAGCGTGATTGGCGTAGCGGGACTGGCTGGTCTTGAGCCGGCGTTCGCGCTCCTCGACGAGCCGCCGCGCCGCGGGCGCCGAGATTACCTGCTCCGTCCCGGCCAGAACCAGATCGCGCCACTCGCTCACGAACCGCTTGGCGGCCGGTCGGACGGCGTGCGCCGGGTGCTCCACGACATTCCAGAAATCATCGAGCGACCACGCGCGGACGGCGCCGGTATCGAGTTCGTCGCTCCAGGCTTCAAGCCGAGCGCGATAGTCCTCGATCCAGTCGTCGCGCTGGCGCAGCTCGCTGAGCGCGAGGTTATAGAGCAGCGCGGCGCCGTGCATCACATGGGAGAAGATTTCCCCATGCTGGACGAGGCGGCGCGCTGCGGATGGAAACGCCGACAGATGGGGGTGCGTCCAGATATAGTCGCAGTCCGCGTCGATGCCTTCGCGCGCCAGCATCGTGAGCAGTGCGGTGGGCTGGCTGGCGATCAGGCGGTCGATGAGGAATTGCGCCTCGTCGGTGGTCAGGCGGAAGACGGCGTGCTCAAGCAGGTCGCCGGGCATCTGGGGCAAGGCCGGATTCCAGACGGCGGGCGTCTGGGCGCCGGCCAGAGCGTCTTCGCCGCTGGATGCGCCGCGCGACCGGCCACGGCCCCGCAAGGCGACGAACAGACTGTCGAGCGAGCCCGGAAAGACCCGGATGCCCCACGCGCCCAGGCCAGCCCAATAGACGGAACTCGGCAACCGCTGGAGCCGTGGTCCTGCATCCCGGCCGATGATGCCGTTGGACTCACCGCCGGCTTTCAGGGCGTCGGCAAGCCGGATTTCGGTGTCGCGCGCCTCGGTGCGGAGCTGCGCTTCAGGGACTTCGCGCTTTTCCAGCGCCCGATAGAGCCAGGGAATGAACAGCATGTATCGCAGGCGCGTCTGGATCGTGCTCGTGCCCGGAAAGAGATGATCGGCGATGGAATCCCGGATCGCCCCCAGCCCCAGCTCGTCGCGGGTCTCGCGCTCCTGAAAGAGCGCCATGATGCGCTGCGCGCGCTGCCGCTCGGCTTCATCGAAATCGATCCAGGCAAGAGACGACATGGGCTCAGGCCGCCTCGCTCTCGGTCGGCTTCGTCGGCAGGACGGGAATGACGGCGCCGGAGGTCATCAGCACGATCAGTCCGCGCTCGGCACCGGTCATGTCGAGATAGGCCCGCACCTGCGCGCGATAGTGATCGAGCGTTCCCGTCGCCGGCGTCACATCGCTTTTCCAGTCCACGACGACGGCGGGGCGGCCCTCGGCCGTCAGGGTCAGGGCATCGGCGATCCCGGCCGTTGCGGTTTCCACGCCGTCGGCCGCCTGTGCGGAAT
>JBDHWA010000265.1:0-3578 GCA_039809945.1 Dehalococcoidia bacterium
CTTCGGGGGCTTCGGGAATCTCCGGCAGCGCGTCCTCGCCGGCAAGGGCGCGAAGAATGGGGTGTTCGGCCAACTCGGGCAGCCGCCGGTCGATCTCGTCGACCATGGCCAGCTTGGCGAAGGCGAAGACGTCGACCACCGGGCCGTCGACCTCGACCGACCAGCCGGGCTGCTGCTTCACGACCTCCCGAACGCGGTCGAGGAATGCCGCGAGCGTGGGAAAGGCGGACTCGCCCGCGGCGTCTTCGAGTTCGGGCAGGCGGAGGCCGAGCTGGGACGCCAGCAGGTAGGAGAGCGACGGGTTGACCTCGGCCGGGTCATCGGCAGCGGCCTGGAGGCGGACTTCCTTTGCCTGCCGGTCGTACGCGAGGTCCACCGGGGCGAGGACGAGCGGCGAGCGCAGTTCGTGGCCGTCCGGGTCAATCCACTGGAGCCAGCCGAGGGCGACGAAGAGCACCTGGATTCCCTGCTCGCGGTCAGCGAGGCGGGCGCGATCTGCAAGGCCAGCCGCGGCGGCGAAGGCCGCGGTGGCGCGTTCGTCTTCGGCCGGGTTGGCCGCATCGGGCGCGAAGTTGCGCGCGTTGAACGAGACTTCGCCGTCCACCGTGACCATCTGCTCGAACAGGTCTTCGGGCGAGGCGGGGAGCGCCAGGGCGCGGGCCGAACGGTAGTGGATCGCCCGGTTCCGGCGCGTTACGTCGAGCAGTTCCCGCTTCCACTGGTCGGCTTTCGCACGAAAACGCTCTGACACGGGTTCGGGCGGCGGTTCGGTGGAGACTGCAGCAGCGGGCGGCGCGTCTTCGTCCGCGTGGCGAAACCCGAAGTTGACCACCGGCTCTTTGAACTCCCTGGGCATGCAGAGCGAGTGTACCAACCGTCCCGCCTACGCTTCGCGGCGCCCCGCCTGGGGTGAATCGCGGCAGCCTGCACGGGCTAGTAGAGTTGGCTGGAGATGACTCGAACTGTCCTGGCCGCCGACTTCGGGGGCACCCACCTTCGCGCCGCCCTTGTCAGCGAGGCCGGCGACATCCTGACGCGCGTTGACCATGCCACGCCCGAGGAAGCCACCCCGCAGAGCGTGATCGCCCGCGTGGTCGACCTGCTTGCCGAAGCCGCTGAAGCGGGTTCGCCACGGCCGTCGGCGGCCTGCATTGCCACCGCCGGGCTGATCGACGCGGACGAAGGAAAGGTGATCCTCGCACCGAACATCCCGGGCTTCCGAAATCTCGTCCTGACGACACCGGTGTCCGAGCGCCTCGGCGTGCCAGCGTTCATCGAAAACGACGCGAGCGCGGCCGCCCTCGGCGAGTTCCGGTTCGGAGCAGGCAAGGGCACGCGCCACCTCCTCCATGCGACGCTCGGCACCGGGATCGGCGGCGGGATCGTGATCGACGGCAAGCTGTACCGGGGCGCGAAGGGTCTCGCCGGCGAAATCGGGCACATCATCCTGAACCCGGCGGGGCCGAAGTGTAATTGCGGTTCGCGCGGGTGCCTCGAAGCGATGGTCAGCGGCGTCGCCTTCGCGGACCGTGCGCGGCGGATCCTCGACCAGGGCAAGTCACGTGTGCTGCACGAGATCGTCGGCTACGAAGACCCGTCGGCGACGCACCTGTACATCGCAGCGACCAAGGGCGACGCCCTCTGCGAGGCGGAGATCCGGCATGGCGGGCACCTGCTCGGCCTGGGCCTTGGCAGCCTTGTCAATGTGCTCAACCCGGACGCGGTGACGCTCAGCGGGGGCCTGCTGGCGATGGGCGAGATGCTGGTGCGGCCGATGCGCGAGGCGATGTACTCGCTGGCCTACGGGCCCGCCGCGGGGACGCTGATCCGGCTCAGCACCCTGGGCGAAGACGCCGGGCTGCTGGGCGCTGCGGCGGTCGCGTTCGAACGCCTGGACGGCTAACGAAAACCCGGGACGTCAGCATCGACGGCCCCACTGCGTGACCTGCTTCACATTCGCATACAGCGGATCGTAACGGCGTCATAGTGACATGACGTAAGACATTTCTGAGACAGATTTTGCACCCCGTTTACCGAGAATAAGGGATATCCCGGTCGTTCGTTCCTTTCCCCCGCACTTACCTTCGAGACAGGTGGGTTTTGGGAGGATGTGTGAGCAAATTCACCAGGGTTGCGTGCGCGCTTGCCGTGTTCGCCACCTTCGCGCTGATGACCGCAGCCGCTTCTCCGGCGGCCCAGGCATCGGGCTCATGTGACGTTACCGACCTTTCGATCGACAGCGAGGAGCAGAGCTTCCTCCAACTCATCAACGCCTACCGGGCGAAGAGCAACCTTGCGCCGCTGACGCTCGACCCGGCGCTGAACCGGGCGGCGACGTGGATGGCGACGGACCTGGCTTCGCGCCAGGGTTTCAGCCACACCGACTCGCTGGGGCGCTCGCCGTGGGTACGCATGCCGGACTGCGGCGTCTCCTGGCCGGGCGGTGAGAACCTGGCCGCCGGGAGCAATTATTCGTCCGCCCAGTCCGCACTTTCGGCGTGGATCAATTCGCCGTCGCACCGCGACGTGATGCTGACGGCGACCTTCAAGACCATCGGCATCTCCCGCGTGTACCGCGAGGGTTCGTACTACGGCTGGTACTGGGTCACAGACTTCGGCTATGTGGCGAACGACCCGGCGCCAGCGCCGACCGCCACGCCGCAGCCGACACTCGCACCGCCGGCGCCGCAGCCCATCGCACCCGCGAGCTCGTCGGGCCCGGCGCCAATCGCCCCACCAGCGCCCGTGCAGCGGACGTTGAGCCTGGCCAGCGGGTTGTCGCTGGTGACCTGGGAAGGGGACTACCTGTCGCCGGACGAGGTTTTCGGACCCGCTTCGAACTGGGTGGCGATGGTGTACGTGTACGACCTCAACTCGCAGCAGTGGCTCCGCTGGAGCCCGGCGCTTGCGCCCGAACTGCGCTCCCTGACCCAACTTCGGAGCGGCGTGCAGTACTGGGTGATTACTTCCCGCGCAGTTGATGTACCGATGAACTAGCGGCGGTTGCGGCGCGAGCGGGCGGCAGCCTGCATGCGCTCCAGCCGCTTCCGAACCGCCATCGGTTCGACGGTGAGCAGGCCCCGGCCCTGCACGCGCATCCTGCGGCGGCGGGCGTCGAGCTTCTTCGCGCGCTCTTCCCAGCTCACTGGTCGTGATGGTTGGCGTGGACGACGCCCATGTGCTCGTCCAGGTGTTCGACCATGCGGTGCAGTTCCTGGACCTTGCGGTCGAGTTCGTTCAGGCGTTCCCACTCGGGGTCCGGGAGGCGCTGGATAGCGCCGTTCGAGTCATCGTGGAAGGCGACGATGTGGCCCGGGACGCCGACGACGGTCGCATTTGCGGGCACGTTCGTGACCACCACGGAGCCCGCGCCAATGCGGGCGTTTTCGCCGACTTCGATGCCGCCGATGACTTTCGCCCCCGCGCCGACCACCACACGGTCACGAAGCGTCGGGTGGCGCTTGATCCGCTGGGTGCTGGTGCCGCCGAGGGTGACTCCCTGGTAGAGCATGACGTCATCGCCGATTTCGGCGGTTTCGCCGATGACGACGCCCATGCCGTGGTCGATGAAGAAGCGG
>JBDHWA010000266.1:0-3573 GCA_039809945.1 Dehalococcoidia bacterium
CCGACGACCGCCCACTTCTCTTCGAAGACGAAGGTCGGCACGCCGCTCACGCCGATCTGGCGAGCCCACTGGATACCCTGGTCCACCTGGGCCTGCAGTTCACGCGTTTCGAGCACCGTTCTCAGGGCGTCGACGTCCAGCCCGGCCGAGCCGGCGACTCGCAGGATCACGTTGATGTCGCCGATGTCTTCGAGGTCGTCGAAATAGGCCTTGAACATCCCACGGTGGAAGGCCATCGCTTCGGGCATCTCGGCGCACCACTCTGCGGCTTCGAGCGCGAGGTGGGAGTTCGAGGTCCACGTCCGGCCGCGACGGAAGGTCAGGCCGTTGGCAGCGCCGCGCGACTCGATCTGGGTTGGCGGGTCATCGGGCCGGGTCTGCGGCTTGCGCGGCTTCCCCTCGGGCGGCGTCGTCGGGTCAAGCAGGTAGGGCGCCCAGCGCACTTCGACGTCGTATTCGCGTTGCAGCCGTTCGACCTCCACGAGGCCGATGTAGCACCACGGTCAGACGAAATCGGAGACGACGAGGAGCGAGACCGGCCCCTCAACGGGTTCAATGGTTGTCACCGGCCCAGTATAGCGGCCGCCGGGTGGCCCGGTTCAGCGCGGGGAGCGGCGGCTACACTCCTCGCATGCCCGATTACCGCTTCGTCCAGGTCGATGTGTTCACGAACTCGCCGTTTGGCGGCAACCAGCTCGCCGTCTTCCCCGACGCGCGCGGCCTCGAGGCGGCGCAGATGCAGGCCATCGCTCGCGAGATGAACTTCTCCGAGAGCACCTTCGTCTTCCCGCCAGACGACCCGGCGCACGACGCGCGCGTCCGCATTTTCACACCGGGGCAGGAGTTGCCGATGGCCGGGCACCCGACGGTCGGGACGGCCTGGGTGCTCGGGACGGAACGGAACCGCGACCGGCTGACGTTCGAACTCGGCGTTGGGCCGACACCCGTGACAGTGCGGCGCGAATCGGCCTTTCGCGGCGCAGCGACCATGCGCCAGCAACCGCCAACGTTTCGCGGGGCGAGCGTCAGCAACGAGCAGGCCGCCGCACTGCTTTCGCTCGAAGCCGAAGCTGTGCACCCGGACCTGCCGATCCTGCACGGCGGCGCGGGCGTGGACTACCTGTACGTACCCCTTCGGTCGCGCGAGTTGCTGGCGGCGGCACGGCCCAACACGACGGCGATGGAGGCGTTCTTCGGCGATTCCTTCCACCGCGCGGTGTACGCCTTCAGCACCGAGCCGGACGCGGCGAGCGACGTACGCGGGCGGATGTTCTTCCTCGTCAACGGAGCGCCCCTGGAAGACCCGGCGACGGGCAGTGCGGCCGGCCCGCTCGGCGGCTACCTGGTGAACCAGGGCGTCTGCGCGCCGGGGCTGATCCGTCTCCAGCAGGGGTACGAAATGGGCCGCCCCAGCGACATGGAGGTCACGGTCGAAGGCGCCGCCAACGCCGTCGAGGCCGTGTACGTTGGCGGCGGCGTGGTGAAAGTCGCCGAGGGTGTGCTCTGGGCGTGAGGCGTTAGCCAGCGGGCGCGGCTTCGGCCACCGGCTCCTCGCCCGGCTCTTCGGCGCTGGATGGCGGCGCTCCGGTGCGGCTGATCCGGTAGTTCCGGAGGTCCGGCATCTTCGCCCAGACCGCACCGACGACCGCGATGCATCCTAGCCCGCCACTGACTACGGCGAAGGTGGCGTTCGTCACCGAGGCGACAAGGCCGGACTCCACCGCGCCGAGCTGGTTCGACGCACCGATAAAGAGCGAGTTCACGCTGCTGACGCGGCCGCGCAGGTCGTCGGGTGTGCTCAGCTGGACGGTCGTCTGGCGCAGCACGACGCTCACCTGGTCAGCCATGCCGATGAACATGTACGTCGCGATCGAAAGGTAGATGCTTCGCGAGAGCCCGAAGACGACGGTTCCGAGCCCGAACAGCGCGACCGTGACCAGCAGCGCCCGGCCCGCGTTCCGGATGGGCGGCAAGAAGATGAGGGCGACCGACATGAGGAGCGCGCCGGCATCGAGTGAGGCGAAGAGGATGCCGTAGCCGAGGCCGCCCACCTTCAGGATGTCCTTCGCGTAGATGGGGAGGAGCGCTGTCGCACCGCCGAGGATGACCGCGAACATGTCGAGCGTCATCGCGCCGAGGAGGACCTGGCGGTGGCGGACGAACTGGACGCCCTCTTTGATGGCCGCGAGGCTGACCGCCCTGCGCGCACCGTCCTGCTCGCGCAGCTTGAGGAAGACCAGGGTCACGATGGAGATGAGGATGAGCACCGTGTGCGCCGCATACGCGCCATCGACGCCCACGAGGCCGATGAGCAGGCCGCCGACCGCCGGGCCGGTAACGAAGGCGAACGACTGCAGGGTCGAACTGACAACAATGGCGTTCGCGAACGTCTCGCGGGTGACCACCTGGGGGAGGAAGGCCTGCCGCGCCGGGTTTTCGAACGAGGAAGCGATGGCGACGAAGAGCACGAGCCCGTAGATGATGGGCAGCTCGACCGCGTTCGAGACGGTGAGGAGAAAGAGCGTGAGCGAGGTGATGAGCGGCGCCAGCTGGGCGACCATCGCGATACGGCGGCGGTCATGCCCGTCGGCGACTGCCCCGCCAACCAGCGTCAGCCCCAGGGACGGCCCGAAGCGGGCGAGCCCGAGCATAGCCAGCTGGAACGCCGACCCGGAGATGTCGTACACCTGCCAGGCGAGGGCGGCGTTGAGCATGGTCATCGCCATGCCCGAAGCAACGCGACCGGCGGCGTACAGCAGGAAGTTCGGCTGGCGCAGGGCCGCCATCGGGTCGTGACGTTGGTGGTCTGGTTGGCCCACGGACCGGGAAATCGTGGAGTGAAGGCCCCCGCGCCGTCAACGCACAGCAGGCTTCGTGCGCACCGCTACCCTCCGTGCCCTTCACGCTGTACGTTTCGCCAATGCCTGCACTCACTGATGTTTCCGTCGTCGAAATCGCCACTGGCGTGGCCGGGCCATACTGCGGCCGCCTCCTCGCCGACCTCGGGGCGCAGGTCATCAAGGTCGAGTCAGGCGCGGGCGACCCGCTGCGTGCAGCAGCGCCGCTGGTCAACGGCGAGAGCGCCTTCTTCAACTACCTGAACGCCGGGAAGCTGGGTGTCGAGGCCGAACTCGGATCGAGGGAACTGGACTCGTTGGTGCACCGCGCCGATGTCGTCATCCACGACCTCCAGGGGCCGGCCGCCGACGCCCTGGACGCGGACATCCGTGCATCCAACCCGCGCGCGGTGGTCATTTCGGTCACGCCCTACGGCCGGAGCGGCCCACGGCACGCCTGGCAGTCGACCCCGTTCACGGAGTGGGCGACCGGCGGGTTCTTCTTCATCGCCGGAGACCCTGCGCGCGAGCCGCTGGCGCTGCCCGGTTACCAGGCGGCGTTCCACGCCGGGCTACAGGCAGGCGTCGCGACGATGGCGGCGCTCTGGCACGCGCGCCAGGCCGGGACGGGCCAGGTCATCGAAATCTCCCACCAGGAAGCCACCCTCAGCGACCACTGCTGGCTGACCACCATGTGGACGCACATGGGCCAGGTGCAGAAGCGCGCCGGCAGCCT
>JBDHWA010000267.1:0-3546 GCA_039809945.1 Dehalococcoidia bacterium
GGGCGAAACCTTTCATCGTGGCCCGTGGATCGCGTACGCTGCAGGCGTGGACCGCAGCGAATTCATCGGTGCTCAGGCCGAGTCACTCGTGACGATTCCGGGCGGCTGGGCATTCGTGCCCCCTCCGCTCCCGCCTGAGCTCACTATTTCCCGCGAGTTGCTCAGGAAAGAAGGTGAAGCTCGGCATGCGGTCGGCGAACTCCTCGGCATCGCCCGTCGCACCGACCCGGCGCTCCTTATCGCCCCTCTTCGTCGCCGTGAGGCAGTTCTGAGCAACGAGATCGAAGGCACGTACACCCAGGTTGAGGATGTCCTCCTTGGCGAGGCGACGGGTACGCTCGAATCGGCGACGCCCGGCACCGTTGAGGTGGTTCGGACCCTGGAGGCGATCCAACTCGGGCAGCAATGGCTGAAAGAGGGACGCCCGCTGACGACTGGGATGCTCCTCGAGCTGCACGCCCGACTTCTCCACTCCTCAAGGGGGGAGGGGAAGCATCCTGGCGAGTTCCGCATGCGCCAGGTCTACCTTGGGATGGCCGGTGCGTCGCTTGATGCAGCGCGGTTTGTGCCGCCGCCGTTTGAGCAGGTACGCCCGCTTGTCGATCAATTGGTTACGTTCGCGACGGGCGAGCGAGCGTATGGTCCGCTCATCGATGCCGCCCTCATCCACTACCAGTTTGAAGCGATACATCCGTTCGAAGACGGCAACGGCCGCTTGGGCCGGGCCCTAATTTCATTACTCTGGTTGAACTGGGGGCTCATGCCCGAACCGGTGCTCTACCTCGGAGGCTACTTCGCGGCTGCCCGCGAGCGGTACATCGACGCGCTGGGGCAAGTGAGCAAAGCAGGGAATTGGGAGGGCTGGGTCGACTTTTTCCTTAGTGCGGTTATCGCTGAATCCCGCGACGCGGTTCGCCGAATCGAACGTACCGAAACGCTCATCGCGACCTACCGTGATGCGGCCGCCGCAGCATCGCGGTCTCACGTCCCGGTACGCGCTGTCGACACCGTGGTCGAAAGAGTCTTTGTTTGTGTGGCGGACATCGTCGCCGCCTGCGCGGTGTCGATCCCAGCAGCGCGTGACGCCATTCGGGCGCTCGTTCGTGCCGGTGTCCTGCAGCAAGGGCCCCGCCTGCACGGCCGCCAATATTGGGTGGCGGAGGAAGTGCTTCGGATCCTCTATGACCTTCGCTGATCAGGAATTGTTTAACCTCCTGAGCGTTTGAAAGGTTTCCTCACTCCCGGGTGCGCGATGAAAGGTTTTGGGCGAAACCTTTCATCCCCCGCCCCTACTCCGCACACCCGCTATACTCCCGCCTCTATACCCAATGAAGGGGGCGAAGATGCCCAATTACCTCCTGGTCTATCACGGCGCTGGCGGCGCTGAGGGCACGCGCGAAGAGAAGATGGCGCGCATGGAAAACTGGCTCGGCTGGTTCGGCACGCTGAGCGGCTGCATCGAAGATGCCGGCCACCCGGCGAGCCGGGCCTGGACCGTGAGCAAGGATGGCACCACCGAGGATGGCGGCGGCAACCCGGCCACTGGCTACACCATCTTGAAGTGCGACAGCATGCAGGCCGCGCTTGACCTCGCGGTGAAGAGCCCGCACCTCGCGGAGGGCGGCACCATCGAACTCATCGAGCTGCTGGGCGCCGGGATGGCCTCGGTCCGCGATTAACCAGGACAGGCAACGGGGGTCGACAGGTTCGAGCCATAGCCCTGCGCTATGGCTCCCTCGCATGTCATCCACTGGCATAGGGTTCTCAGCCTCCGTACAATAACGCGACCGTGCAGCCCGGAGGCGCTTCCTGCCGCACTCCCGGCCAACTCAGCACCACAGGGAAACACAATGGAAGATGTCGTCATCACCAGTGGCGTCCGCACCGCCATCGGCAAGTTCCAGGGCTCGCTCGCCGATGTCCCGGCTTCGGACCTCGGCGCTCACGTAATCCGCGAATCGGTTGCCCGCGCGGGCATCGACCCGGAGAACGTGGACCAGGTTGTCATGGGTATCGTCGGCCAGGTGGCCGAGGATGCCTACCTGTCGCGCCATTCGACGGTGAAGGCGGGCCTGCCCATCGGCACGCCGGCGATGAACGTGAACCGCATCTGCGGCTCCGGTCTCGAAGCCATCAACACGGCTTCGCGCCTCATCCAGAGCGGTGACGCTGACGTCGTCGTCGCTGGCGGCGCCGAGAACATGACGCGAATGCCCTTCTACCTGCGCAAGGCTCGCTCGGGCTACCGCCTCGGCCACGACAGCATCGAAGACGGCATCATCCACCTCCTCAGCGACCCGTTTAAGGGCTACCACATGGGCATCACGGCCGAGAACCTGGCCGAGCAGTTCGAAGTGAGCCGCGTGGCCCAGGACGAATTCGCCGCCGAAAGCCAGCGCCGCGCCATCGCCGCCATCGAAGCCGGCCGCTTCAAGGATCAGATCGCCCCGCTGACCATCAAGGTCGGCAAGGAAGAGAAGTCCTTCGACGTCGATGAGTACCCGCGCGCCACGACGGTGGAAGCCCTGTCCAAGCTCCGACCCGCCTTCAAGGACGGCGGCGTCGTGACGGCCGGAAACGCCAGCGGCATCAATGACGGTGCGGCCGCTCTCACCCTGATGAGCGCGAGCAAGGCGAAGGAACTCGGCGCCACCCCGCGGATGCGCATCGTCGCCCGCGCCGAGGCTGGCGTGGAACCGGCGATCATGGGCAGCGGCCCCATCCCGGCCATCAACAAGGTGCTCGCGAAGGCCCAGATGACGATGAGCCAGATCGACGTCATCGAGCTGAACGAGGCCTTCGCCAGCGTCTCCTGCGCCTGTGCCAGCGAACTCACGCTGGATCCGGACAAGGTGAACCCCAACGGCGGCGCCATCGCCCTCGGCCACCCGGTCGGCGCCACCGGCGCGATCCTCACCGTCAAGCTGATGTATGAACTGGAGCGCACCGGCGGCCGCTACGGCATCGTCAGCCTCTGCATCGGCGGCGGCCAGGGCATCGCCACCATTTTCGAGCGCCTGAACTAGCGCCCGTACTTCCGTCACAGATAGCGAAGCCGGTCCCCAGGGGCCGGCTTCGTGGCGTTCGGAGCTAATCGAGAACGAGCGTCTTCAGCCCTTCGAACCGGCGAAACCCACGGTCGAAGGTCACGAAGGTTGCATTGTTCTCGATGGCGAATGCGGCGAGGTAGGCATCGGAAACATCGGGACCGGCGACCCCGCTGGCGAGCACGACGGACCGGAAGAGGTCCCAATGCCGCGGACCTTCCCGGAGGCGGATGACCCTTGTCGACGTGAGATAGCGGTCCAACTGCTCCAGTGCCACCTCGGGCGAAACCGCGGCCTTGAACACCCGGCGGTTCGTGACGACTCGCACGTATGCGGACATGACCAACTCGGGGAAGCCCACGAGTTCAGAGCCCCAGGCATGGTCCTCCAGCCACTCGACGGCCGCCTGGTTCCCATCCAGCTCCTCGAACAGGGCCAATACGAGGACGTTAACGTCAACGACGAACAAACGGCTTCTCGGCGGCTTCGAGCAACTCTG
>JBDHWA010000268.1:0-3526 GCA_039809945.1 Dehalococcoidia bacterium
AGAGGAAGGCTGGGAGCCGGGGACCGGTGCGGACGGCGCGGCATTCGCCGGGCCTGCCGCTTGAGCAGCCTTGACTTGTAGAAGGCCTGCTCAACCGTCAGAGAACAGCTCGCGCAGATCCCGTGAGAGACCGGCCCGGCTCCGGTGGACTCGGAAAGCACCACCCCACACCACGCACACACCACACGCATTTCCGATGACCCTCCATTGAGTTTCGAGGCGCAGGTCGATCGTCGTACGTGGGCGGAGGGCCGCCAATCAGGGGATACCCTGAGAGGGTGTAACGTTTCTGTAAGTTCCGGGAAAAACCGTGTCCCTGGGCGTGTGCATGGGCGTGGAAGCGATGAGAAACGCCACCCGCCGGCGCTTCCGGTAGGCTTGGCCCATGACCAACCCCCAACCCATCGAGATCCCCCCTCCTTCGCCCGACGATGTGCTCTACGAACGGCGCGAGAACTTCGCCGTCATTACCCTGAACCGCCCGGTCGTCCTCAACGCCATTAACTGGTCGATCTCGCGGCGGCTCGCCTGGGCGCTCGACCAGGCCGCCAGGGACGACGAGGTGAAGGCCGTCATCCTCACCGGCGCCGGGCGCGCGTTCTCCGCCGGCGGCGATATCCAGTCGACGCCGCCGCCGGACAACGACCCGACGCCCTCGGGCATGGAACTGAGTATGACCATCTGGCGGATGCCGAAGCCGGTCATCGCTGCCGTGCGCGGCTATGCCGTCGGCCAGGGGCACGAACTCGCGGGCATCTGCGATATGACCATCGCGGCCGAGGATGCCGTCTTCGGCGAACTGCAGATCCGGCACAGCTTCGGGCCGCCCATCCTCATCACGCCGTTCCTTACCGGTCCGAAGCAGGCCAAGGAAACCCTCATGCTCGGCGAACGCATCCCCGCGCAGGAGGCGCTGCGCCTCGGGTTCGTGAACCGCGTGGTCCCGGCCGACCAGGTGATGGCCACCGCCGAGGAGATGGCGCGCAAGCTGGCCGCGCTCCCCCAGAAGACCGTGCGTTCGAACAAGCTGCTGGTGAACCGCGTCTTCGAACTGGCGGGCTTCCGCGAGGCGCTCGACTACCGAGCCGACCCGGCCATCGCCGAGGCGCTCGGCACGGACGCCGAAGAGCCTGATCCTCACCTGAAGGTACTCCGCGAGCAGGGCTGGGAAGCCTTCCGCAGCTCCCGCGACGCCCTCTACCGGGCGCAGGATCAGCAGACGGAGCGGTAGCGTCCTACAGCACTTTGACCATGAGGACCCGCCCAGCGACGCCCGTCGCTGCTTCGAACTCGGGGTCCGTACGGGTCTCCGTCACACGGAACCCGGCGCGCTCGTAGAGGCGGCGGGCCGGGTTGTTCGTGGCCGTCGTCAGGGAGAGCCGCGAAGCGCCGCGGGCGCGCCCCTCGCGCTCCAGCTGTTTGAGGAGCGCCGCGCCGATGCCCTGCCCGCGCGCATTTGCGGCGACGTGGATCTCGGCGATGTGGAACGTGTTCGAGGGCGCCGGGATAGCAACCTTCGCCCGGAGCCTGTCCCTGCGAAGGAAGCCCCGGACGCCGAGGGGCCCGAAAGTGCGGAGCACACCCCACGCGAGCGGCAACGTGATGCGTTCGCCGGCTTCGCTGCCCCACTGGGCGAAGCCAACCACGGCGCCGGCCTCATCGGCCGCGACGACCGTGCGGGCGAGGGCAGCCTGGGTGACCAGCACCCGGGCGACCACTGACCGGTACCGCTGCGCCCCTGCACGGTCGCCCGCAGCCGCGGCGAGTTGCTCTTCTGTGGGTTCGTCCCCGAAGGCCCGGATGATGCCCGCACGGTCTGCGGGGCCGGGAACGCGAAAGGTCAGGTTCATGGCAGCTCTCGGGCCACGGAATTGCGGGGCCAATCTTTCCCGCCGGCTATCGCGCTGGTCTATAGTTCGGCTCACACACTACCCCATCTGGAGCCACACCCGATGCGCTATACCTACGAACCCGACGTCGAAGCCTTCCGCCAGGAAGTCCGCCAGTTCATCAAGGACAACCTCCCGCCGGAGGAGGAGCGCCTGAAGCGGGGTTACGAGGGCGGCTTCAAGACGAACCAGGAAGAGTACGACTACACGATGGGCTTCCAGAAGAAGCTCGCCGCGCGCGACTGGCTGGCGATGGCCTGGCCGAAAGAGTACGGCGGCGGCGGCGCCAGCCACATGCGCCAGCTCGTCTACAACGAGGAGATGGCCTACCACGGCGCGCCCTCCGGGAACATGGGCATCGCATGGGTCGGCCCCTCGCTCATGCTCTACGGCACCGAAGAGCAGAAGGCGAAGTTCATCCCCCACATCACCAACGCCGACGACTGGTGGTGCACGCTCTATTCCGAACCCGGCGCCGGCTCCGACCTCGCAGCGCTCCAGACCCGGGCCGTCCGCGACGGCGACGAGTTCGTCATCAATGGCCAGAAGATCTGGACCTCCGGCGGTCACCTCGCCGACTGGGGCTGGCTCGCTGCCCGGACCGACCCTGACGCCCCGAAGCACAAGGGCATCACGATGTTCATGGTCGACATGAAGTCGCCCGGCATCACGGTCCGCCCACTCATCAACATGTCGGACCGGCACGGCTTCAACGAGGTGTTCTTCGAGGATGTGCGCATCCCCGCGAACCAGCTCGTAGGTGAACTGAACCGCGGCTGGTATCACATGGCTGTCGCCCTCGACTTCGAACGGTCGGGCATCGCCGCCTTCGCCGGTGGCCGGAGGAGCGTCGAGCGGCTCGGTGAGATTGCCCGGCGCAACCCGGAACTCATCGAGCGGCGTCCGAGCGTGCGCTACGAACTGGCCGACCGCGCCGTCGAAGTGACAGTCGGGACCATCCTCGCCTACCGCGTGGCGACTATGCAGGCGAAAGGCCTCGTGCCGAATTACGAAGCCTCGACCTCGAAACTGTTCGGCTCGGAGATGGGCCAGCGCATCTCGCTCACCGGCATGCACCTGCTCGGCACGCTCGGCCAGCTGCGCGACGGCACGAAGCACCAGGTGTTCGACCAGGCCACGAGCTACCTCGGTTCGGTCAGCGGCACGATTGCTGCGGGCACGAGCGAGATCCAGCGCGGCATCATCGCGACGCGCGGCCTGGGCCTCCCGAGGGGCTAAGCCCGCGCGCTACTTCGCGGTCAGCCGGTAGACGGCGCCGCCGTCATCGACGGTGAAGTAGACCTCGCCCGCCTCGTCTTCACCGAAGGAACTGATGCCCTCGGGCACGGTTCCCAGTTCGCTGGTGGCGAACTCTCCGCTGGCGCTGCGCGTCGTTCCCCAGAGGGTTGACCCGCAATAGTCCGCGAAGAGGTAGCGGCCCGTGAGCGCCGGGATGGCCTTCCCCCGGTACACGTACCCGCCGGTGACCGAGCAGCCCTCGTCATGGGTGTATTCGAAGACGGGGAGGACGAGCCCCTCCTGCGAGCAGCCATTCGAAGGCCGGTAGCAGTGCGCGCCCTCCATCGTCCGCCAGCCGTAGTTCTCGCCGCCCTTGCTGGCGGCAGGCTGGAAGTCGA
>JBDHWA010000269.1:0-3526 GCA_039809945.1 Dehalococcoidia bacterium
AGCCGCAGCCGCGCTTCCGAGAGGGCTACGTCTTCGGTGATGACCTTGAGCGATGGGTCGTTCGCCTGCTTGAACGAGTCATTGAACGCGTGGAACGCGTTCGCAAGGGACATCGCGTAGTGCGGCAGTTGCTGCGGTTCGAGCGAGGACGCAACCACTTCGATCACGTCCGTCAGGCGCATCATTTCGCGGACGAGGGCCAGTTCTGCAGGTTGGGTCAGGAGCGAAACGTCGCCGCCGTCCGGCGTGATGCCCTGTTCGCGCGCGCGCTCGAGGATCGAGCAGAGCCGGGCGTGGGCATACTGCACATAAAATACGGGATTCTCGGACGACTGCTTGACGGCCAGGTCCAGGTCGAAGTCCATCTGTGCGCCCGGCGAACGGAGCAGGAAGAAGAACTTCGCGGCATCCGCGCCGACGTCGGCGATGAGTTCGCTGAGCGTGACCAGTTCGCCGGCCCGCTTTGAGAGCTTGACGGCCTCGCCGCTCCGTTTCAGGAAGACCAGCTGGTAAAGAAGGATGTGCAACGCCTCGGGGTCGGCGCCGACTGCGCCGGTGGCCGTCTTCAGGCGCGAGACGTGGCCGTGGTGGTCCGCGCCCCAGACATCGACCACGAGGTCGTAGCCGCGGCGAATGAACTTGTCCCAGTGGTAGGCGATATCGCTGGCGTAGTAGGTCGGGTGGCCGTCGCTGCGGACGACCACGTTGTCCTTGTCCTCGCCCAGTTCGCTCGAGGAGAACCAGAGGGCGCCTTCGCGGTCAGCCAGCAGACCCTTCTCCCTGAGGATGCGCATCGCTGTGTCGTACGCGCCGCCAGACTCGTAGAGCGAGCGTTCGCTGTACCAGGTGTCGTAGTGGACGCCGAACGAGTCCAGCGCCGCGCGGATGGACTGCAGCATCAGTTCGATGCCTGCCGGGCCAAGTTCCTTCGGCGCGGCTTCGCCTTCGGGTCGCAGGTAGCCGTCACTCGCCCGGTCACGAAGGGCCTTGGCGAGGTCGATCATGTAGTCGCCGGGGTAGCCATCCTTCGGGATCTCCACGCTTCTTCCGAAGAGTTGCTGGTAGCGGGCGTAGAGCGTCTCGGCGAAGGTGTCGGCCTGCGTGCCGGCATCGTTGACGTAATATTCGCGGCTGACCTCGTACCCGGCAGCGCCGAGGACGGCGGCGAGCGCGTCGCCGATGGCGGCGCCGCGGCCGTTGCCGACGTGCAGTGGTCCGGTCGGGTTGGCCGAGACGAACTCGACCTGGGCCTTTTTCCCCTTGCCGAGCGTGAGATCCGCGTAGGCGGCGCCTTCGCGAATGATGTGCTCGACCTGCTGCTGGATGAATGCAGTGGAGAGCCGCAGGTTAATGAACCCTGGCGGCGCAACTTCCGGCGGGTCGATCGTCGCATCTGCCGGGATGTGGCTTGCGATCGCCCTGGCGACCTCGAGCGGCGGCTTCATCGCCGCTCGCGCCAGCCGCATTGGCAGGGCTGAGGCGAAGTCGCCGTTGGCGGCGTCCTTCGGCCGGTCGATCGAGGGTTCGGGCAGCGCGACGTCAGGAAGGTCGCCGTTGGCGACGGCTGCGCGTGCAGCCTGGTCGATCAGGCCCGCGAGGTGCGCCTGGATGGTTCGAGTGTCGGGCATTGAGACGACAGCGTACCTGTGCCCGGCCAAAGGCGACAATCACATGAACGCGGAAATCAGCCTTCGCTAAACGGGTAGCCGCGCTGGCGGGCGAGGGCCATGAGGTCCCGGGCGGCCGTTTCGGCCCGCTCAATCACTTCTTCGGGGTAGCCGTACTTCGTCTGATGCGCGTCGAATTCGTCCTGGTCGAGCAGTTCGATGCTGCCGTTCGGGCGCACGGTGACGTCGAGGTCGAGGTCGATGTAGCCGATCTGCGAGCCATCGAAGGATGGCGGCGTGGTGATGTTGCAGTACCAGAGCGCCAGGCCGCAGCCCGGCCGCGAAAGCCGAAACACGTTGTACCAGCGGTCGCGCCAGAAGTAGACCAGTGAATCGTAGGGTGAGCGGAATTCGCCCCGGCTCGTATAGATCGGCGTCCGTGCGCGGTAGGCGGCAATCAGGAGGTTCCCGTCGTCCGAGACCACCTGGAAGGGCTGGATCCAGTGGGCGGTGCCGTCGTACTTGGTGGCGCGCAGGAGAGCGCGGGAGCCGGGGAGTGCGCAGGGGCCGGGGCGGGCGTCCATTCGGGGATGATACACACGCCCTCGCCTTAGGGCGGGTTGCTTACGTGAAGTTCGCCAGAAATACCCGACTGTCTAGTTGTTGATGATGGTCAGGCCAGCTACGACGCCTGCCACGAGTGTGATGGCAGCGAGAACGTAGCAGAACAACACGGCGCCGCCGGGGAATGTCGCCCGCACGTCCGTATGGAGTGGCGCGCTGTTCGGGTCGTCGTGATGGCCGTGGGCGTCGTGGGTATCCGACATGGAAGGCTCCGAAGGGGACTTGAGGCATTGTGTCCCGGCCGGCGGTTGTGTGCATGCAGGCTCACGGGCGGTAGGCTTGCGGGATGGCATCGCCTGCTCCGAAGAAGCGCCTCGTCCAGAAGACCATCACGGTGCCGGGGAACTTCCGCCTCGGCTGTGACGATTTCAACAGCGAGCGTTTTTTCGAGTGCCACGAGCATTTCGAAGAGGTCTGGCAACTTGAAACGGGGCCGGTTCGTGACCTCTATAAGGGGTTGATCCAGGTGGCGGCAGCGTTCGTACACCTCCAGCGGGGGAAGTTCATCGGTGGCGAGCGGTTGCTTCGAACCGCACTCGCTTACCTCGCGCCATACCGGGAGCGCGGCGCGATGGGGTTCGATGTGGGGCGAATTTGCCGCGACGCCGAAGAGATGTACGGCCGCGTGCTGGCCGCGGGGCCCGAAGGCGTGACAACGCTCAACCTTGCGCGCCGGCCGTATTACGCGTTCGATGCGGGTGCGCTTCCCGCCGAGGCGCGGCGCTGGCGGGCCTGGGGCTTCGACGCCGATGGTGTTGCCGAGGAAATGACGATCACCGTCGCTGAGTGAACGCGAGGCGCCGCCTGGGAGGCTCCTTGCGAATCGGCCGGGCGCGCCGGCCCATCCCGTCTTGCGTTCGGGTAAGGGAAAGAAACCCCTACGAAAGTGGGAGGCGCGTGCCGTCCTCAGACAAGACAATGCTGCGAGGCTCGCCGCGGACGCAGGAGGTAGCAATGAGCGAACAGGATGGCCGGCAACCGCTCGGAGACGTGATCATCGAGGCCCGGGATGTCGTGAAAACGTACGACACCGGCATCGTCCAGGTTCGCGCCCTCAAGGGAGTGAGCATCCAGGTTCGCAGGGGCGAGATGGTCGCCATCATGGGGCCGTCCGGGTGCGGGAAGACCACACTGCTGAACAGCCTGTCCGGGCTGGACGACTTCGATTCTGGCGTGGTCCTCATCAATGGCGAGGACATCACGCGCATGGCCGACGACCGCAAGACCGAGTTCCGGGCGAAGTCGATGGGCTTCGTCTTCCAGACCTACAACCTCTTGCCGGTGCTCAGCGCCGC
>JBDHWA010000270.1:0-3526 GCA_039809945.1 Dehalococcoidia bacterium
GACGCGTCGGCGACAGCGGCTCAGCTTCGGAAGAGCCAGCCGAGGTCGTGCTCCTCGCCCATAGCGGGCGTCACTGCGGCGATGCCGAGTTCGCGCTCGATGAGGTCTTTCATCGCGTCTCGCGGCTCCACGTCGCCGTGGACGAGGTAGATGGCGCGCGGCGGCTTCGGCGCGGTCTTCACCCAGCGAATCAGTTCGCCACGGTCGGCATGGGCGGAGAGACCATGCAGGTTCGCAATCCGGGCGTTGATTTGCACCATTTCACCGTGGACCTTCACCTGGCGGCGGCCTTCGACGAGGTCGCGGCCACGTGTGCCCGCAGCCTGGTAGCCGACCAG
This sequence comes from Dehalococcoidia bacterium, assembly GCA_039809945.1. Lineage (GTDB taxonomy): Bacteria > Chloroflexota > Dehalococcoidia > Tepidiformales > Tepidiformaceae > Amarobacter. Next base: position 339 of record JBDHWA010000270.1, read on the forward strand.
TGCAATCAGGTTCTCGCGGTCACCGGCCAGCCGTTTCAGGTGGTGCAGCACGCGCCCGCCTGCGAGCATGCCGCTCGACGAGATGATGATTCGCGGGCCGGGGAGGCCGTTCAGCGCCTGTGATTCGCGAACGGTCCGGTGGAAGCGCACGTTCGCCGGAAACAGCGAGCGGCTGTTGGTGAACGGGATGTCCTGGTCCAGTGATTCGGACTTGATGTAGTGGTTGTAGATGGACGTGACGTCGGAAGCCATCGGTGAGTCGATGTGGATGGGGACTTCCGGGAGACGCCCGTTCCCGATGAGGTCGCGCAGGATGAGCGCGACGAGTTGGGCGCGAGCGACCGCGAAGGCCGGCACGAGGATAATTCCCCGGCGTTCGAGCACCGGCTTGAAGGTTTCCTCGATCTGGTCGGCGATCGGGGCGTCGCCGTGGTCGCGGTCGCCGTAGGTCGATTCCATGACGAGGACGTCGCACTCCGGGAGCGGGTCAGGGTCGGAATGGAGTGGCGCGCCGTAGCGGCCGAGGTCGCCGCTGAAGACGATGCGTGCGCCGCCGTGAGGAGCGCGGCAGGTGAGTTCGATAAACGCGGAGCCGAGGATATGCCCGGCATTGAGGAACCGGGCCGTGATTTCGGGCGCCACCTTCAGTTCCTGGCGGTACTGCGCCTGGCGGAAGTGCCCGAGCGCCCGTTCGACATCCTTTTCGGTGTAGAGCGGCAGCGCCGGGTGGTGGCGGCTGTATCCCTTCCTGTTGGCATACTCCGCGTCCTCTTCCTGGAGCCGGGCCGAGTCGCGCAGGAGGATGCCCGCCATCTCGCCGGTGGCCGGCGTCGCGTAGATCGGCCCGCGGAAGCCTTCGCGCACGAAGCGCGGGAGCAGTCCCGAGTGGTCGACATGGGCGTGGGTGAGAAGGGCAGCGGAGGGTTCAGTGGCGCGAAACGGCGCCGGTTGCCAGTTCAGTTCGCGCAGCCGTTTTTCGCCCTGGAACATGCCGCAATCGACGAGCACCGAAGAATCGCCCGAGCGGACCAGGTACTTCGAACCGGTGACCGTGCCTGCCGCCCCGAAAAAGCCGATGGAGACCGTCACTGCTGCAGCCACCCGGGCTGGTCGGCGCCGCGGCGCTGCCATTCGAGGACGAACGGATTGTGTTTCTTCTCGAACGCCACCGTCGTCTCATCCATGTGTCCGGGGAGCACGACGGTGTCCTCGGGAAGGGTCAGCAGCTTGTCGCAGATGCTGGCCATCTCCAGTTCGAAGCTGCCGCCGGGCAGGTCTGTCCGGCCGATAGACCCGCGGAAGAGGGTGTCGCCGCTGAACAGCATTCCCTCCTCGGCGTAGTAGCTGACACTTCCCGGCGTGTGGCCGGGGGTGCCGAGGCAGCGCAGGCGGAGGCCGTCCACCTCCACGATGTCGCCTTCTTTGACGAACGCGTCGGGGTCTGGCGGACCGTTGGGGATTTCGATGCCCATCCGCTGGGCCATGCCCTTCCAGCCGTTCCTCAGGAGGTCAAGGTCGCCTTCGTGGAGGAGGAACTTCGCTCCCGTGGCCGAATGGATGCCGTAGACGCCGAGGATGTGGTCGACATGGGCGTGGGAGTTCGCGATGTACTTGATGTGCACCCCCATGTCCCGCGCCAGCGCGAGGATCTCGTCCGGCTGGTCGCCGGGGTCGATGCAGATGGCCTCCCCGGTCCGCCGATTGCCGATGACCCAGCAGTTTTCTTGAAACACACCCACGACGATGCCGCGGACCATGAGTTCGTTCGCTACTTCCATAGGGCGGATTGTCGAGCGTGCCGCCGGGAATGTCGAAGCGGAGCGTAAGCGGAGGGTCGGCTATAACCGTGCCGGTGGACTGGCGCATCGCCCTGGCCGTTATCGTGCTGGCGATGCTGGCCGCCTTTATCCAGGCGCTGTCTGGCTTCGGGTTCTCGCTCTTCATCGTCCCGTTCCTCGCGCTCCTCATTGGCCCGAAGGACACGGTGCTGCTCGCGAATATCCTCTCGACGCTGAGCGGGGTGGCGCAGGCGCTCTACCTTCGAAAGCACGCTGAGCGCCGCACCGCCCTGACGCTGATGGCCGGGGCCTGCGTGGGTATGCCGATCGGCCTGGCGGTCCTGCTCCTCGTCGACGCGCAGGCGCTCCAGATCATCATTGCGTGCATGGTCATCTTCTTCACGCTGCTCCTTATGCGCGGGGTGTCGCTGCACTCGGCAGGCGTGGCCGGCGACGTGGCCGCCGGTGTCACGAGCGGCATTCTGAACACCAGCACGAGCATGTCCGGCCCGCCGGTCGTCCTCTACCTCCATGGCCAGGGGCTCGCCCCCCTCCCGTTCCGGGCGACGACATCCGTCTACTTCACGGCGACGTCGTCGATCGCGGTCATGCTCCTGTTGGCGAGCGGCGCCGGGAAGCCTTCGATCTTCATCGCTGCGGCGTTGGCCCTGCCAGCCGCCTTCGCCGGGCAGCGCGTGGGCAACATCGTGTTCAAGTACGTCGATGTCGTCTTCTTCCGGCGGATGGTGTACGCGATCCTGCTGCTCAGCGGGACAGTCGCCATCCTCGGGACGCTTCGATAGGACAACGGCCGGGTATTCGGGATGTTGCCTTAGCCGACGCCGAGGGCGGCGAAGATCTCCATGAAACTGGCAATCGCGCCGGGGTTGAAGTGGGGCAGCACGTATTCGACGCGCCCGTCGGTCCCGATGATGACCACGCCGCGGTTCGACTTGCCTTCGTCCGGGTCCCACATGCCGTAGGCTTTCACGGCCTCACCGTAAAAGTCGCTGACCAGCGGGAACGGGAAGTTGTCGCGTTCCTGGAACTTGAGGTGCGAACCCAGCCCGTTCGTGTTGACCGCCAGCACCTGGATGCCGGCGCGTTCGAGCAGCGCGTATTCCTGGGCGAAGGCGTGGAGTTCGCGCGTGCAGACGGGCATGCCATCGTCCTGGTAGAAGATGAGCAGCGTGCGCCCCCGCTCGATGTAGTCCTCCAGCCGCGCGTCGAACTGGTCGCCAGCGTTCGGGATGGCGGGCAGGACGAAGAGCGGGGCAGGTTCGCCAACGGCGATCGGCTGGTCGCGCGGGGTCAGCGTCGGGGGTTCGGTCACGGGAGCGCCTCGAAGCCTTCTGGCGCCCCCGTGATGCCGCGGGTCGAAGCGAGTACACGGATACGGCCGAGGCCGGC